>JACRPD010000062.1 GCA_016214105.1 Candidatus Magasanikiibacteriota bacterium | reverse complement strand
TACGCCATACAACAAGAGCAATGCCAGCGCGACGCACGAAGTTATGGCGTATTTTCACACTTATGGCCTGCCGGTGACGATCAGCCATTGCTGTAATAATTACGGGCCATATCAGTTTCCGGAGAAATTAGTGCCGTTGTTTGTCACTAACGCGATTGAGGATAAAAATTTACCATTGTTTAAAAGCAGCGGGAATCAGCGCGAATGGATTCACGTGGATGATCACGCGCGCGGGATTGACGCGATTTTGCGGAATGGCAAAGTCGGCGAGGCGTATAATATCGGCACCGGCGTGGAAAAAAATATTGAAGAAATGACTGATATTATTCTCGCCACATTGGGCAAACCGCAATCGCTTAAAACTTATGTTCCGGACCGTCTCGGCCATGACCGCCGTTATTTATTGGACAGTTCAAAAATTAAACGCGAGCTTGGCTGGGAACCGAGAATAAAGTTTGCTGATGGATTAAAACAAACGATTGAATGGTATAAAAATAACGAGGATTGGTGGAAGCGGGTGAAAAACGGGGATTATCAGAAATATTATGCAGAATATTATCAGAAAAGGATTGGGATAGCTTAAATTAACCCCTCCCCTACGAGGGGAGGGGACTAATTTCTCTTTTTATGAAAATTCTAATTATCGGCAACGGATATATTGGTAACAGATGTTTGAGTGAGTGGTCAGACGCGGTTTTGTCAGATAAGAAAATTAAGACAAAAGAAGATATGTTGGTGTTGATAGATGAGCACAAACCTGACGCGGTGCTGAACGCCGGCGGTGTTACCGGCAAGCCGAATGTGGACTGGTGCGAAACGCACCAGATGGAAACGATAATCGGCAACACGCTTCTGCCGATTTTAATCGCGCAAGCCTGCCAAGAACGCGGTGTGTATTTATTGCACATCGGTTCCGGCTGTATTTTTTACGGCGACTCTCCGCATTCGGATAAAAAGTGGCGCGAAAGCGATTTGGGTAATCCAAAAGAAGTGACATATTCCAGAACAAAATGGGCGGCGGATTTGGTTTTAACCACCCTGCCGAATGTCGGCATCGCGCGCATCCGCATGCCGATTGACTGGCTGCCCGCCAAGCGTAATTTGATTGATAAACTCGCGGCTTATCCGAAAATTATTGCTGTTGAGAACAGCGTAACGATTATTGACGACATGATCAGCGTGTTTCATCAGCTGTTAGAAAAAAAAGCGGTCGGTATTTTCCATGTTACTAACCCGGGTACGTTAAAACATCGCGAGCTGATGGCGCTTTATGATGAGCTGGTTGATCCGAATCACAAAAATGAATGGATTACCAATGACGATTTAGTTAAACAGGGTTTAGCCACAAAGGGCAGGTCAAATAATTTTTTAGCATCGGAAAATTTGCTGAAATTAGGCATTGCCATGCGCGACGTTCATGTCGCGATTCGCGACACAGTGGAAAAATACGCGAAAGCGAAAAAAGAAGGGCAAAACAGCGATAAAGTTTTAAGCTGTTGATTTAAAAATTATGCGGAAACGAGAAGCATTATTTTTAGCGGCGATGGCGACTCTCGGAGGAGACGGTTGCCGTGATAGCCGCGATAAAGAGCCGATTGAAAAGGCGCGGGTAAGCGTTGTCGGACCGAAGGAACGGCCGGAAGAAAAAGGACAAGATGGCAGGCCGCGCAAATTTATAGATGTGCTGGGGAGAGATTTACAGTGGCGTAAAAAAGGCAGAGGGATAACAGAGAATTTTGATTTTGAAGGGGAAACTGTCAAATTATTAGCTGAAGCAAAAGAGCGAATGTGGAAGGTGCGGTTTGGTTTGTCCCAACGCGGTTTTGATAATTATTTTGATAAAATAATTGAGAATCAAGAATATCGCGCGGAGGTTTGGCAGGCGTTAAATAAATATTGCCGGTATTATCGTGTTCCACCGGAGGTCGCGGCTGGTGTTATTGGCGTGGAATCCGGCGGTGATAACGACGCGGTATCAGCGGTTGGCGCGCGCGGAATTTTTCAAGTTACCGGCGTGGTTTTGGAAGAATTACAGCGCGTTAGTTTTAGTAAAGAGAAAGATTGGGGAGGGGTTAAGTTAAATTCAGTAGATGGCAATTGCCGGGCCGGAGTCGCTTTTTTGCGTTATTTATTTGAAAGATACAGCCAGTGGAATTTTGCTTTGGCCGCCTATCGCGGCGGACCGTCGGCAATTGACGCTTCCATCAGGAAATCGTCAAAATATAAGCGCGCAGAAGAAGACAAAGCCGGCAGTTTTAGAAAGTTCGTGTTTGGAAACGCGATTAACGCGACAGTTGTCAGTTCTACAAATGGTTTAGGATTGGCTAATGAAGCCGTGTGGCAATATCCGTTTAACGCGGCGGTCATGGCTAGGCCGGTATATGAGATTTTGACTTCGAGAGAAAAAAAACCGGAGATAGATTTTCAGAGTAAAAAATAAGCTATGGAACTTTCAATAATTACCGTTACTTGGAGTTCGGAAAAGAAGATTGTTGAACAAATAAAATCTGTGGCGGAGGCGTGTAAGAGTGTTGCGGGTGTTGAAGATGTTGAAAATGTTTTAGCTGTTGAATTTGAACAGATTGTGGTTGATAACGCTTCTACTGATCAAACTGCGGCGTTGATTAAAAAAAACTTTCCTGATGTCAAATTGATTGAGAATAGAGAAAACGTCGGATTTGGCGCGGCGAATAATCAGGGCGTAAAAATCTCGCGGGGCGAGTTTATTTTATTTTTAAATCCTGATATGAGATTGGATCCGGGGAGCATGTTAAAAATGTTGGCGTGGATGAGAAAAAAGAAAGACGTAGGGATTGCCAGCTGCAAACTGGTTGACGCTGAAGGAAAATTTAATTTGGAAGCGGGACCGCGGCGATTTCCGAAAGTTTGGGAGCAGGTCTGTTTGCTTTTGAAGCTCCAGCATATTTTTCCAATACTTCTGAACAATTATTTAATGAAAGATTTTAATTCGGATTTAGAGCAAGAAGTTGATTCGGTGCGCGGGTCGCTTATGCTTGTCAGGCGCGAGTTGGTTGAAAAACTCGGCTGGGGTTTTGATCCGAGATATTTTATTTGGTTTGAAGATGTTGATCTGTGTCGCGAAGCAAAACGTTCGGGTTTTAAAGTCGTATATACGCCAATTATTTCCGGCGTTGATTATTTCGGGCAGAGTTTCAAACAGCGCGACAGCGTTTGGAAGCAGAAAGTTTTTTCCCGCTCAATGCTGACTTACTTTCAGAAGTGGGAGCCGTGGTGGAGGTGGATATGGATTTGGTTGGCAAGGCCTTGCGGGCTGCTGATAGTAAAGTTTTTGAATGAATTTTCTTTGAAAGTCCCCTCTCCTCGTAGGAGAGGGACAGGGTGAGGTCTCAGCGAACGGACAAGACCTCATCCCTTACCCTTCTCCTAAAAGGAGAAGGGGTTTCGCAGAACTAAGTAAACTTATGAAACTTAGTCTTCATCTTGTTACTTGGAACGGGGCAAAATACATCCCTATGCTTTTTGATTCTCTTAAAAAACAAACTTTCAAGGATTGGAAGCTGGTTATTCTTGACAATGCTTCAAGCGATAACACGGTAGAGAAGATTAAAACCGAACTTCAAGATTTCCCTTTTGAGCATGAATTGATAATAAATGGCGAGAATAAAGGTTTTGCCGGGGGGCATACGCAGCTTTACAAAAGTTGTACAAGTAATTATTTTTTGATTATCAATCAAGATTTGTATTTAGAGGGAGATTGTATTGAGAAAATGGTTAAATTTATGGATGAGAATTTTGGCGTGGCGGCTGTGAGCCCGCGGTTGATGCGTTGGGATTTTTCCGCAGATATTGACGACGCAGATAAATTAAAACAAGGTTTTACTGATCAGATTGATTCGTTAGGGTTGCATCTGTTTAGAAACAGGCGAGTCGTTGAGTCGCATACGGGAGAATTTTGGTCAACTTACAAACTTACGAACTTACAAACTTACACACCCGAAGTTTTTGGTGTTTCCGGCGCCATTGTCCTGTTTAGAAAAAAAGCAATTGATGAGATTGGATTTTTGGATGAATCTTTCCAATCATATAAAGAAGATGTGGATTTGGCATTTAGGTTGAACAGCGCCGGTTGGAAGTCTGCGGTTTTGTATGGCGCGGTCGCGTATCATGACCGTTCAGCCGCTGGGCCAAAAGAGCATGGTGATAGGTCAGCGATTGAAAACAAGAAAAAACAGTCAGAATTGGTCAAATATCACAGCTATAAAAATCATTTAATGACGCTTTACAAAAATGAGTACTGGCAGAATTTCCTGCTTGATTTTCCTTGGATTCTGTGGTATGAATTGAAGAAGCTGGTTTATTTTATTTTGTTTGACAGAAAGGTGTTGAAAGGTTTGATGGAGATTTGGAGATTGAGAAAAGCGTTGAGAGATAAGAGATATGAGATAAGAGATAGACGAAAAATTGGTTGGAGGGAAATACGGAAAATATAAAAAAATATTAGCGATGTATTAGAAAAATATCACGATATATTATTAGTGTTATTAGCGGTCGTCATATTAGTGGGCTATGAAGGATATCCATATCGTATTCGTGAATTATCTTTGTAAAGACGACATCCTCCGCGCGGTGGATTCTTTGGTAAAGGACTTGCAAAACTCGTCGTACACGGCGCAGATTACGGTGACTGACTGTTCGGAAAACAGAGACAGTTTAAAAGAGGAACTAAAAGCAAAATTTCCAACTCCATTGGTTAAATATATCAACTGCGGAGGAAATATCGGTTTTGGCAGAGGCAATGTTGTCGGTTTCAAAGACGCGCCGGCGCGGTATTATTTTGCTTTGAACCGCGATACGATTCTGCCGGAAAATTCGCGCGTGATTGAGCGGATTATTAAATATTTGGACGAGCATCCGAAGATTGGCTGTATCGGTCCGAAACTGGTTAATTTAGACGGCACGTTGCAATATTCTTGCTATCGTTTTGATCTGCCGTCAATTTTGATTAAGCCGTTAAAACAAATTAATTTTGACCGAAAATATAAGTGGGTGAAAAAACATACGGACAAATTAATCATGAAAGATTTTGACCACAATGCCACTCGTCCGGTTGACTGGGTTTTGGGCGCGGCGTTAGTGGTGAGAAAAGAAGTGGTTGACCAAATCGGCTGGTTTGATGACCGGTATTTTATGTATCTGGAAGACTGTGATTGGTGCCATACGATGTGGGAGCACGGCTGGCCGGTTTATTATGTCCATGATATAGTTATCAGGCACATGCACGCGCGGGAGTCAGCCAAAGTGCCGGGAATTATCAAAGCGTTGTTTAAAAATAAATTAGCGCGGATTCATCTGTCCAGCTGGTTTAGTTACTTGTGGAAGTGGCGTGGCAAGCACAAATATGTAAAAACTAAAATATGAATTATCCCAAAATCGCCTTAGTTTATTTGTCGTTCCACTGCGAGCCGTATCTAGACGATGTGGTTTCAGCTTTGAAAAAAATAACTTATCCAAAAGATAAATTAGAATTTGTGATTGTGGATAATCCGCATCCGGAGCATGGTTCGTCAGTCGGATTTATTGAAGACACGGTAATGCCTCTGTCAGGAGTAGAAATTCCCCATGTTACACTTTTGGCGCAAAAAGAAAACTTAGGTTTCGCTGGCGGGAATAATGAGGGAATAAAACGGGCTTTGGCAAACGGATTTGATTATGTTTTTCTCCACAACAATGACGGTTTCATGGCCGCGAATTGTCTAGAACCGCTTGTCGCGGCAATGGAAAACGATAAAACAATTGGCGCGGCGCAGTCATTGATGCTATTGCATCCGGAAACGGAATTCATCAATAGCGCCGGCAACGCGTTTCAATATTTGGGTTTTGGTTTTTGCAGCGAGTATCGTTTGCCATTGCGTGATTTGAATTTTTCACCTGTCAAAGAAATTGCCTATGCCAGCGGCGCGGCGGTTATGATGCGCGCGGATTTATTAAAACAGTACGGATTGTGGGACAGCGATTTTTTCATGTATCATGAGGATTTGGAATTTTCTTTTCGTTTGCGCGCTGTTGGCTACAAAATTGCTTTAGTCCGCGATTCGGTGTTTTATCATAAATATCAATTTAGCCGCAGTATCATGAAATTTTATTGGATGGAGCGCAACCGTTATGGCACAATGCTGATGTTTTTCCGCTGGCCGACATTGTTTCTGCTCCTGCCAATGGCTTTGGTCTTGGAAATCGGGCTTTGGCTGTTTGCTTTTAAGGGTGGTTGGGCAAGAGAGAGGGTTAAAGTTTATCAATATTGGCTGAAATCAAGCAGTTGGAAATTGTGGCTGGGAAAGAGAAAACACATTCAGAGCATCAGAAAAGTGACTGACAAAGAATTATTTAAAAACTCGGTCAGCGGGATTTATTTTCAGGAAAAATCAGTGGAAAATCCGGTATTGAAATATATCGGCAATCCGGTGATGGGGGTGTATTATAAGGTGTTTCGGTCGTTAATTTTTTGGTAGTTTAAAGAATCCCTCCCCCTCGTAGGGCTTCGTCGTGAGCGCTCAGCCGAACGGGGAGGCGAGGAGGGGGTCTCAGCGAGTGTCTAAACGCTAAACTGATACAGTTTGATATTTTACACTCGTTGAGACCCCTCCTTTTTCCTCCCCTACGAGGGGAGGAGACTTTCAAAGAAAGTATGAAAATCAAAAAAGCAATCTTAACCGGCGGTGGACGAGCGACGCGCTTGTATCCAATCACCACCACCACAAATAAGCACTTACTGCCGCTTGCCAACAAGCCGATGATTTTTCACGCGATTGAAAAAGCGGTGGAAGCGGGGATTGACGAAATTTTTATCAATGTTAATCCTGGCGAAACTGATTTGCAGAAATATATCGGCGATGGCGGACATTGGAACATTAAAATAAAATTTTATGAACAGCGCGGGGGACCGCAAGGCATCGCTCATGTGGTTAAAGAAGCGCAGGATTTTATCGGCAATGATCCGTTCCTGTTTTATTTATCCGATAATATTATTTTAGGTGGCATCAAAGAGATGGTTGATGAATTTAATCAGGGCAGGTATGACTGTTTGCTGGCGTTATCTGAAGTGCCGGATCCGCAAAGATTCGGCGTGCCGGTGTTTAATGAAAACAAAGAATTGATTGACGTGCTGGAAAAGCCGGCCAATCCGCCAAACAATTTCGCGGTTACCGGAATTTATTTATACGGCCCGAAAGTATTTTTTAAAGCGTTTGACAACATTGCCAGAAGCGCGCGTGGCGAATATGAAATTTCCAGCATTCATTCTTATTTGTTAAAAAATAATCATAAAGTCGGCTATAAAGAAATTACCGGCTGGTGGAAAGACACCGGTTTAGCCGAAGATTTGCTGGTTGCTAATAAATTATTGTTGGACCAAATGGGGGGAAGCCATTTTCCTAACCATGGCGCGATTGACGCGTCGGCTCAAATTGTTGGTAAGGTGAAAATCGGTATCGGTTCGCGAGTTGGCGTTGGCGTTAAAATAATCGGCCCGGCGATAATCGCAGAAAATTGCATTTTGGAAAATTGCGAAATCGGGCCATATGTGACAGTTGGGCAGGGGGCAGAAATCAAACAAGCGAAAATAAACAATTCCATTATTCTGGAAAATTGCGATATCAATTGTGATATAAAAATTACCGGCAGTTTGATCGGCAAGGGTGTCAAGATTATAAAAAAACACCACCAAGAAGCGGAAGGGCATCGGATGGTGGTGGGGGATAAGACGGTGATTGAAATGTAATTTTGGTGAAAGAACGTCCCTCCCCCTCGTAGGGCTTCGTCGTGAGCGCTCAGCCAAACGGGGAGGCAGGAGGGGGTCTCAGCGAGTGTAAAAATAACCAACTGACCTAACAGCACATTAATAATTCAACTCATACAGCCCTCTCTTCTCAGCAACTTCGCCGAAGAAGAAAATTTTTCGCTGTTCGGTGTTGGCGGCAATCCGTCCAATCTGGACATTGTTAAGGAGATCGTGTGTTATGTAATATCCCGGATTAAATCCGGTGATTTTATTTTCCGAAGCCAACAGAAGAACGCCGTAATCATCCAGCGGGAGTACATAATCTATTTTTTCACCGGTGCGGTTCAGAAGCGCGGTTTTTCCATCTTTGTAAATAGTCCAGAGTTCCCACGGCGACCACGCGAGCCATTCACCGGTTTTTTGATTGAAAAAAATATTTTGCGTTGGGGCGATAGCAGTTTCTTTGACTTTTTTGTCTTCTATCTGGGTTATAATAGTGTCTTGGCCCCTACCGGTGATAACGCGCGAGGAATTAATATCAATAATTTTGTCAGTTTCTTCTCTTAAAATAATTTTGTTTGTTTCTTGGCCGTTAGAATCAGTTGAAACCAGTCCTTTGCTTTCCGTTTTTAGCCAGATGGCGTTTTCCGATTCAACATACCAGACATCGGCCACGGCGGCAGTTAACTCTTTGCTGTTATCAGTGGTGAGAGAAATTATTTTGCCGCCGCTTTTTAAGTATAGTGTCGGAATGGATGAAGCAGTAGCCCATTGCGCGCCGGAAGTTTCTTTTGTGAAATCATAAGTTTTATTTGCGGTAGAGTTGTTAGCATCAAAAAGCATCATGGACTCTGTTTCGTCAGCAGTGGTTTTTACGAAAGCAAAATCATTAAATGGCGACCATGAAATCTCCGGTTTAACGTCGGCTTTAACACGAATCATGGTTTGAGAAGAAAAATTATTTAAATTTATTAAATCAACTTCGTAAACCCCATCTTGTTCCGAAGTAATTAAAGAAAACGAGGCGGTTGGCGAGAAGCTAACATCCAATATGTTTTTCGCGTATTCTTTCATTATTTCCATTGGCAATGATTCTTTGAAAAGAGTGACTTTTTTTATATAAGCGGTTTTTTTGCTTTCAATCAAAATATCTTTTTCCCAATCTTTATATCCGGGCAAAGAGATTTTTATTTTATAACTGCCGGGCGCGCGATTTGGCAGGTAAATCGGCAGGCTTTCTTTCATCAATGCGCCATTGATAAATACTTGCGCTGTTTTAGGTTTGACATCAATACTTAAGACCCCTGTTTGTTTAATCTCGCCAGTTTGAAAATCGTAGCGGTAGCCGGCGGTGTAAGCGATAATAATCGGCGCGATGATTAAATAAATCAAAATCAAGCCAAGCATTATGAGGCGGCGGATTGACCGAGTCAAGCGGGTTTTTGGATACATAGTTGGAATTTTCAATTTTCAATTTTTAAACCCATTGCTTATTTTAGCTTTTTGTTCTATAATATTACCATACTTCGAGAGAAAATCAATGTTTCCTGGTATGGCTAAGTTCATAATCAATGGTGGCAAAAAATTACACGGGTCGATAGAGGTCGGCGCGGCGAAGAATTCGGCGGTGGCGATTTTGTGCGCTTCGCTGATGATTCGCGGTAAAATAGTGTTGCGCGATGTGCCGCGGATTGAGGAGGTTTTTCGTATATTGGAAATTTTAAAAAGCATTGGCGCCAAGATTGAGTGGCGGGATGAACACACATTGTTTTTGGATACCGGCGGTAAATTTAATATGCCGGGCATGAATCGCCGCGCTTGCGAGATGACCAGGTCTTCTTTGCTTTTGCTCGGCGCTTTGGCGGCGCGGGAAAAACAATATAAAATCTATAAATCCGGCGGCTGTCGTTTGGGATCGCGCACGATCAAGCCGCATCTTTTTGCTTTGGAAAAATTTGGCGTGAAAGTTGAATCCAGGGTCAAATATTATGAAGTGAGAAATCTGCCCCTGCATTCGGCAGATGTGGTAATGTATGAGTCCGGAGATACGCCGACGGAAAACGCGATTATGGCCGCGGCAATGGCGTCGGGAGAAAGTGTGATTAAATTTACGTCATCTAATTACATGGTGCAAGATCTCTGTTATTTTTTGGTTAAAGCCGGCGCGAAGATTCAAGGCATAGGCTCCACGACTTTGAAAATAACCGGAGTCAAAAAATTAAAACCGGTCCCTAATTATCACGTCATGCCGGATCCGATTGAAGCAATGACATTTTTTTCCGTCGCGGCCACGACCAAGTCGCCGTTGATCGTAAAGAATTGTCCGCTGGATTTTTTGGAATTGGAATTGGAAAAATTGTCTGTGATGGGTCAGAAATATCATTTGTTAAACCGCCGGAAATCAAAAAATGGAAAATTTGCGATTGTTGATGTTAAGTTTGAACCGTCAAATTTAATCGCTTTGCCGGATAAGATTTACGGCCGGCCGTTTCCGGGTTTAAATATTGATAATCTGCCGCTGTTTGTTCCAATCCTGACTCAAGCCAAAGGCCGCACTCTAGTGCATGATTGGATTTATGAAAACCGGGCGATTTATTATTTGGATTTGCAAAAATTAGGCGCAAAAATCGCTTTGTTGGATCCCCACCGTGTTTTTGTGGAAGGGCCGATTAAATTCCGCGCCAACGAATTGATGTGCCCGCCGGCGATTCGTCCGGCAGTCGTTATCGTGATTGCGATGTTGGCCGCCAAGGGCAAGTCGGTTTTGCGCAATTCTTACGCGATTGACCGCGGTTACGAAAATCTGGTGGACAAATTAAAGGGAGTTGGCGCGAAGATTGAGAGAGTATGAGAGAATTCATTTGCAATGAAGCTCAACAAAAGTTGTTGGATCACGTTAAGCTAAGAGTAAAACAGTTATTTGCTAAAACACCGGTGCCGGCGCATGGATTTGATCATATTTGTAGAGTGGTCGCGTGGGTCAGACAGATAGCGCGGGGTGAAAAAGCAAAGCATCCATTTTTGTGCGAGTTAGCCGGGTGGCTGCATGATATTGGCAGAACAAAAGAAAAAGTGTTAAGCGGTTCTAATCACGAACATCACGAATTATCTTATCAAATGTTGCTGGAGTGGTTTAAGAATGATAGAGAATTTGATTTATTAATCCGCGCGGAAAAAATCGAATTGCTTTACGCCGTTAGATATCATTGGAATTGTACGGCGCGTAAATATGACACAGCATGGATACTGCGGGACGCTGATAAATTGGATGGTTTTGGCGCGGCCGGAGTTAAACGGGCGCGTGAAGCGTTTGGTCGCAATGAAGAAGCATATAACCAAAATTTTCGTTATCAATACAGCAACTACTTGCAATTAGAAACAAAGTATGCTATACTGTTGACCAAACGGCGCAAGCTCTTAGAACCACTGGAACAAGCGCATAATCAGTATCTGCTGTCAAAGATTGAACCGATTAAGTTATAAATCCAAGGGGTAACCCGGGATAACGGGAATCGTCTTAGTTAATTTCAACTAATCGTTCCCAAATAGTCCAGCCTTCGTCCGCCTCGGGCGGACTACGGCGCGGCGAGGTCGAATTTATTTATCAGTATCTCAAACAACATTTTGGGAACAATTAGTTCAAACGAAGTATGGCATTCGATAATTCTACCAGGCAGATGTTTGATGTGGATTTAAGCTGCGCCAAATGCGGCAACCACATTTCACAGTTGCCTTTCCAGCCGAATTCTGACCGACCGGTTTATTGCGCCGATTGCAATCGCGCTTATCGCGATAGCAACCGTGGCAGCGGCGGCGGTCGCAGCGGCGGCGGGTTTTCCCGCGGTCCTCGTCAAATGTTTGACGTGAACGTTGATTGCGCGGGTTGCGGTGCTAAAATCACCCAATTGCCTTTCCAGCCGACTGGAGACAAGCCGGTGTATTGCCGCGATTGTATGCAGGCAAGACGCAATGGCTAATAGCTATAAAACAAAAAATCCCCGGATGTAAAAGTCAGGGGATTTTTTTATCACCCCCTCCTTTACAATGAGAGGGTCTGCCCGCAGGCAGGGGTGAGGTGGTTTCGCGAGTTTTGGCACATTTTAATTAAAGTGCTATACTATATTCATATTCTTAACTACTCTCTATGTCCCTCGTAGATATAATTTTTTTAATCATCATCGGCGGGTTCGCGATGTTTGGTTTTTGGTTTGGTTTAATCCACACTTTGGGCTCATTATTTGGCACTGTGGTCGGCGCTTATTTGGCCAGCAGATATTATGAGCCAATGGCCGGCTGGCTGACCGGCATTACCGGCTGGGAGGGTAATTTGCCGAAAGTTTTGATGTTTATAATCGCGTTTGTTATTATCAACCGTCTGGTCGGTTTCGCGTTTTGGATTGTGGATAAGTTTGCCGGCATTATTACACATTTGCCGTTTATCAAAGGGATAAATAGATTTTTAGGATTAATCGTCGGCGTTTTTGAAGGCGTACTGACTTTGGGTTTAATCGTTTATTTTATCGAACGTTTTCCACTGTCTGATAAATTGATGGAAAAAATGGCTGAATCTGTCGTCGCTCCGATATTAAGCAGTGTCGCTAATATCTTAGTCCCGCTTTTGCCGGAGGCGTTAAAAATGTTGAAATCAACCGTGGATTATATTGAGGGAGTGATTTTGTAAAGAACGGGTTTTAGCGTCCCTTCTCCTTGTAGGAGAGGGGGAGGGGTGAGGTCTCAGCGAGTGTAAAATCTCTATCCCTGTTTCTATGCAAGTTCCGATGAGACCTCCTCCCAACTCTTCTCCTACGAGGAGAATGGCAATAAAAGAGATGTCAAATTTTCTCCTCCCATTTGTTCTGCTCTTCATCGCTGGCTGTAGTTCAGCCAGTTTTGTGTATAAAAATACAGCGCAAGTTGTTGATAAAGAAAACAAACAGTATCAGTACTCCGCGCCGTGGGACAAAAAGATGTTTGATGGGTTTTATTCAAATAAAAAAAGTGTTGGTGAGATTGGCGAAATAAAAGGCGCGATTATTCCGCATCATCTCCTCACCGGCTACATGCCAGCCACTTTGTTTGATAATCTTAAAAAACAAAATCCGTCAACGATTGTTTTAATCGGCCCCAACCATTTCAGCCGCGGCCGTTCCAAAATAATCACCAGCAATTTAGACTGGAAAACTCTATTCGGCATCGTCAAAGCAGATCGCGATATTATCAGCGAAATCAGCGGTCGTAAATCAGCGGGCGTAGATGAATCAACCATGAAAGAGGAGCATAGCATTTATCCGCTTGTGAGTTTTGTCGCCAAGTCTTTGCCCAATGCTAAAGTCGTGCCGATAATTCTTAAAAATAATGTCAAAAATGAAGAAATGAATAAGTTAATCGCGGTATTAGAAACAGAACTGCCAAAAGACGCGGTGATTATTTCGTCAATTGATTTTTCGCATTATCAACCGGCGCCGGTGTCCGCGTTTCACGATGAATTAAGCAAAGCCGTAATTAAAAATTTTGATTTTTCTCGTCTGTCAAAATTAGAAATTGATTCCACGCCGAGTCTGTATGTTTTGTTAAAGTTGATGGAAAAATTTGGCGCGCAAAAGCCGGTTTATGAAATGTACGACAATCCCGGACAGACCTCGCACTATTCAGTATGGTTTGGTTCTAACCCCCCTCCTTTACAAGGAGGGGAACAAAGGGGAGGTGGTCTCGCGTCGGTTTTGTTCTTCGGCGACATGATGTTAGACCGTAATGTGGCAGAAAAAATTAAGGAGAACGGCGCGGATTGGCTCTTTTCCGCTTTAGCTGGCGAAGAAAATCGTTTCTTTTCCGGAATGGATGAAATTAACGCGAATTTGGAAGGTCCGTTTGCCGATTCGCGCCGTAAGACTTCCAAATCCATTGCTTTTCGTTTTGATCCGGCGTTAATCCCAACTTTAAAAAAATATAATTTTTCTATTTTTAATTTGGCAAACAATCATACTCTGGATATGGGAAAGCAGGGTTTTGAAGAAGCAAAGAAAAATTTGCAAAACGTTGGTTTGGCGTTTTATGGCGCGCAATACGGCATTGACTCGCTAACACGCGAGATTGGCGGTTTAAAAATCGGGTTTGTTGGTTTTAATGATACAAATGTTCAAGTAGATGTTGAAAAGTTGAAGGAAGAAATAATTAAATTGAAAAATAGCGCTGATTTTATTATTGTCAGCGCGCATTGGGGCGAGGAATATCAGTTTTTAAAATCAAATAAACATCAACAAAAATTAGCGCGTGATATTATTGATGCCGGCGCTGATATTATCATCGGCCATCATCCGCATGTGGTTCAAGAGATGGAAGTTTATAAAAATAAGCCGATTTTTTATTCGCTCGGTAATTTTATTTTTGACCAGTACTTTTCCGCAGAAACCCAGCAAGGTCTGGCGGTTGGTTTGGTGATGTCTGAAGGTGGAAAGCAGTCGGTTTATGTCTTCCCTTTACAAAGCGTCCAAAGCCAGATAAAATTGATGTCAGGAGATTCTCTGAACAGTTTTTTTGTTCAATTCATTCGTGAGAGCCGGTTAAGTGATTATACGTTTGGGGATTCTAATCTGAAAATTAACAATTAACGATTAACAATTAACAAACAACAAGATGATGTTATCTACTAATTGTTAGTTGCTAATTGCTAATTTAAATTTTTTATGAAAGCAAAAAACACGCTGTTGCTATCAATCGGAGCCGTATTCTTGGCGGCATCTTTCGCCATTGCCGGCGTATTTTATTTCAAATTAAAAAATGTCAGCGAGGGAAATTCAATAGTTGTTGAGGAAGAAACCGCACAGCCGGTGGATAATACAGAGACAACCATCGCCGACCAGTCCGTGCCGGGACCCAATGATTTTCCGGAAAATTTTGAAATGCAAGATTTAACCAGGTCTCTTGGCAAGGAAAAGATTGTGGTTGATTGGTACAAGGGCGCTAAACCGGCAACCGCAGAAGAATATCAGAAAATTATTTATGCGCACGATCCGTGGATGAAAGAAATTAACGACAGAAAAGAAAATAATTGTTTAGAACCAGTTCCAGAGGAACAACCGCAGAATCGTCCGCCTTGTCCTGTGTATCTATATCAAGCTGGTGTAATCAAATCACCGGAAATGTTTCAAGGACAAATCATTTATTTGATGCTTTCGGGTTTGGGAGAGATGGGATTTGGATATAGTGAATTTTATACTATATATAATGAAAAAACAGGGAAGTTGATTTCTTTGGTTCAGGATGACAATTCAGGTGATATTTTCACAGACTCATTTTATAAGTTGGGTAGATTTGTAAGTAGTTATATAAAAACGTCTTCAGTGTTTTTGAAGTATCCCCAGATTATAGAACCAACTAAACAAGATTTTCTATTGCGTTGGAATAGTCCGTCTGGTCGGAGCAGTGTAACCATACAGGTAAACGGCACGCAATTTAATCAAGGTGGTATTTATGACGCCGCTAAGAGCGGAATAAATAGCATCTATGATGAAAAAGACAAGGTGTTGATTAGTAAGAATGGAACGCCAATATATTTTATTGATGATAATTTTCAAATTCAACTAACTGACGGTGCAGTCCATTTGTATAGTTTGATTCCTTCTTTTTTTCACGCGAGTGGTGAGTTATCTGCCGAGAAAGAATATTTTCCGAGTTCATTTATTGTGGATATTACATGGACAAATGGCAACGATAAGAAAGATGAGTATGTTTTGGGTGGCGATATGAAACTTTTCTGCGGAATGTTCATTGATACGAAAACCAATGTCGTCAATAAAAAAGATTGGTTCTCGGAAAAAAAGTTGGTTGAAATCGGCAAAACCAACAAAGGCGAGAAAGTTTATGAGTTGTCTGACAAAAAAACAAATACTTATTACAAACAGTTTTTTGATTATGGTTATGAAGGGTCGGTGGCTGTGGGAGATGAAGAAATTTCTGAAGCGGAGAAATATAGTAAGTTTACTGCTGACACGCCGATATTTTTTTGGCAGGATAATTTTGGCAATTGGCGGGTTTATTTAAAATCCAAATATAGAGCGGTTGCCGAATGCGGCAAACCGGTCATCTACTTGTATCCGGAAAAAGAAATGGATGTAAAAGTTAAAGTACAACCAAACGGCGGGTTTACCAAGACCGAGCCGATATACGACAACGGCTGGTTCGTGCGCGCGACGCCGCAGAGCGAGCTGTTTAATTACGCTAACAAGACGAATTATCCGTATTTGTTTTGGGAAGGACACGCGTATGGTTTTTCCTCTCCTGATAATGGTTTTGTGATGAGTAAAGCGGAAGTTGGAGTAAAGATGACGCAGATACTCGGCAAGCTTGGTTTGAATGAAAAAGAAACCAAAGATTTTCTGGAATTTTGGCAGCCGAAATTGGAAGCCAAGCCGTATGTATTCGTTACTTTTGTTTCACAGCGCGAGTTTGACAAAGCGGCGCCGTTATCAGTAAATCCAAAACCTGACACCATCATCCGTGTATTTATGGATTACACTTTGCTTGACGCGCCGATTAAAGTCGCGCCAATGCAAATTAAAACTCCGGAAAGAAAAGGATTCACAGTTGTTGAGTGGGGCGGACGATTACATTGAGCGATAGTGTATAAGTGCGTAAGTATGTAAGTGTGTAAGTTTTTGCTGGCACACACTTATTTACTTACAAACTTATACACTTACAAACTTCACTATGATAGACTCCCACTGCCACCTGCAATTCAATGCCTATAAAGATGATTATGGAGAGGTAATAAAAAAATGCCAAGCAAAGGGTATGATTTTGAATGTGGTCGGAACGCAAAGCGACACGAGCGAGCAGGCGGTCAAATTGGCGGAGAAACACGAGAATATTTACGCGACTGTTGGTTTGCACCCAATTCACACCACCAGCACCGAGGTTGATGAAGAAGAAATCACTTTCAAATCCCGCGAGGAAGTATTTGATTATGGGTTTTACAAAAAACTCGCCAGCCATCCGAAAGTTATCGCGATCGGGGAGTGCGGGATGGAATTGTTTCATTTACCGAATAGTGTTGATAAAGCCGAGATAATTAAGAAACATTCTGAATCTTTTTTACAGCAAGCCAAACTCGCGCAAGAATTAGATCTGCCGATGGTGATTCATGTCAGAGACGCCTACGATGAGATGGTGGAGGTAATAAAATTACAAATTAAAAATTACAAATTAAAAATTTTACAAGGTGTAATTCACTGCTTCACCGGCGACTGGACGCAAGCCCAAAAATTTCTTGATTTAGGCATGTATTTGGGTTTTACCGGAGTTATCACTTTCCCACCAAGAAAAACCAATCCCGAAGCAACCGCCGCATTGTTGGAAGTGGTAAAAAATTGTCCGTTAGACAGAATATTGACTGAAACCGACGCGCCATATTTAGCCCCGCAAAAATATCGCGGCGAGCGGTGCGAACCATGGATGGTGGAAGAAGTAGTAAAGAAAATAGCGGAGGTAAAAGGCGAGAGTGTTGAAAAAATTGAAAAGGCGGTTTTAGAAAATACTTTGAGATTGTTTGGAAAAATAAAAAAACCGCTGAAAGGCGGAATTGATTAAAATTTAGGGTGGGGCTCGGCGCGAAGTCGAGCCCCTTTAGGTTGGCACCAGAAGCGGAAGATAACAAATAGTCACCACCATGAATGTGAGGCAGATAAGCACAACGCCCAGCATTATGAGAATGAGACCGAGCCGGTTGCGCGTCGGCAGCGCTTTGAGACCGTTGCTTGGTTTGATGATGCCGAACCCAATGAGCCAGCACATTGCCGCGCCGATGGCGAGCGCCAGAGCGACTGTTTCGTAATTTTCCAGTGTCAACATGTTGCCCTCCTTGCGCTGATTGTAGCTGTATTTTTTAAATTTGTCAATTTTTTCTCCTCAAACTTATACACACTTAAAAATTTCAAAAGCGTTGACTTTTAGATGATAATTTAGTAAAATATGGGCGAACGAGCTAGGCTTACGAGGCTTACAAGGCCGACAAGGCTCACGAAGCATCGTGAGCTTTGTAAGCATCGTCAGCCTCGTAAGCCTTTATGTTACTTGACCCAAAAGACAGAAAATATTATCTGCTCGGCCTGCGAATTGCGGGTGATTTTGGGGCCACCATAGCGGTTCCTGTAGTGATTTTTGTCTTGATTGGGCAATGGCTGGATGAGAAATACGACAAAGCTCCGTGGCTGACAGTAACAGCTTTTCTCTTGGCGGCGTTATTGTCCGGAAGAATGATTTATAAAAAAGCGAAGAGGTATGGAAGACAATTTCAGGATTTAGATAAAAAAAAGTAGAGGTTGTATGGAAATCCACATTCCCACATTAGCGCCAGAAGTTATTTTCAAAATAGGCGATTTTGGGATAACTAACACAATGGTAAACGCGTGGCTGGCGATTCTAATTTTTTTAGTATTAGGCATCGCGATAAAAACTTCAGCGCGTTTGCGGCCGAATAAACTGCAAAACGCCTGTGAGTTTTTTCTGGATTTATTGCTCGGATATTTTGATCAAGTAACCGGAGATAGAAAGAAGACCATTAAATTTTTGCCAGTGGTCGGCTCTATCTTCTTTTTTATTTTACTATCCAACTGGCTTGGCCTTTTGCCGGGCACCGGCAGCATCAAAATTGGGAATGAGATGCTTTTGCGCCCGGCGAATACGGATTTGAATTTAACCGCGGCAATGGCTTTGGTGTCAGTAATCATTTCCCATATTTATGGTTTTTTTGCCGTTGGTTTTTTCGCACATTTGGGAAAATTTATTCAGATTAAAAATATTTTTTTAAGCGTTAAAAAAGGTCCGATTGCCATTTTTACCGCGATTGTGGAATTTGGCGTTGGTTTATTGGAAATAATTTCAGAAATCGCGAAAGTATTATCACTATCCCTTAGATTATTCGGCAATATTTTCGCCGGCGAGGTGCTGATTTCCGTGCTTTCCGCTTTGGTCGCCGCGATTATCCCTACGCCGTTTATGTTGTTGGAATTGTTAGTTGGTTTGATTCAGGCAGCCGTTTTTTCAATGTTGACCATGGTGTATCTTACGGTTGCCACCAGCGAGCCGCATGGCAGTGAAGAACATCAATAATCACGCTTTATTTATTTAAGAGGAAAAAATATGGAACACGAATCAATCGTGGTGCTAGCGAAGGCAATTACGATGGCAGTCAGCGGTTTTGGACCGGCTATTGCCATCGGCTTGCTCGTTTCCAAAGCCATGGAATCAATCGGCCGCAATCCGGAATCAGCCGGCAAATTGTTCGTTCCGATGCTGTTGGGCGCGGCTTTCGCGGAAGCCATCGCGATTTACGCGTTGGTGGTGGTGTTTACTTTGAAGTAATTTTACACGCTAGATCACTTTTGTGGTCTGGCAAAATAAAATTATTTTAACAGAATAGAGGCTCACAAGGCTAACAATGCTTACAAAGCTCACAAGGCCTCGTAAGCCTTGCAGGCATTGTAAGCCTTGTAAGCTTTGTCTATGAATACTGTCTACGCCTCATCGGAGCCGATAGAAGCAGAAGTCGGTGCAGCCCAAGAGAGTGGCGTCGCCGCTTCGCTGGGCCTGAACGGCCAATTGTTCGCTTTTCAATTATTAAATTTCGCCATTGTCGCGGCGATTGTTTGGTTTTTGATTTTGAAGCCGTTAACGAAAAAATTGGAAGAGCGCAAAAATTTGATTGACGAAAGCTTGGATAAAACCAAGCAAGTTGACGCGAATTTGCAAATGGCGGAACAAAAATTTCAAGAACGAATTGATGGGGCCAAGGCGGAAGCCAGCAAAATCGTGGAAAAAGCGTTTGGCGAGGGGGAAAGATTAACCGTGGAAATGAAAAAGCGCGCGCAAAAAGAAATTGAGCTGGTGGTTGACCAAGCGCGCCGCAATATCAAAATTGAAAAAGAAGAGATGATAGCGGGTTTAAAACAAGAGACTGTCAATTTAATCGTCGCGGCGCTGGAGAAAATTTTAAGCGAGAAAGTTGATGGCAAGAAAGATAAGGAGTTGATTGAAGAGACATTAAAAGGCTTGAAGAATTAATCACACCCTCTCCTTTGGAAGGAGAGGGACTGTAAGAAGTATGACTAAAAAAATTACCAATAAACAATACACCCAAGCTTTGTTTGAGACGACGAAAGACTTGAAAGGCGAAAAATTATCAGAAGCGATAAAAAGATTTGTTTTGCTTTTGGCGCGGCGGCATAAATTAAAACGAGCGGAACAAATAATCGCTGAATATGAAAAATGCGTAAAGAGAGAAAATGGCGAAGTAGAGATTGTGGTAAAAACAGCCGGCAAATTGGAAAAAACTTTGTTGAATAAGGTAGAGAAAGTTTTTGGCGATAAGGTTGAAACCAAAGAAGAGTTGGATGAAAACCTGCTTGGCGGAGTAGTGATAAAAACAGAGGACAGAATTTTAGACGGGAGTTTAAGGAGACAGTTGTTTTCCCTTAGACAAAAATTAATTTAATATCTCCACTTATCTCAATTTATTATAAATAATAAAGAGATAAATAGAGATATATTGAGATAATTTTCTAAATAATATTAACGTATGTCTACAAACCAGATCGTCGCTGAATTAAAAAAACACATTGCTGACTTCACCAAATCCGTGGAAGTTGAAGAAATCGGAACCGTGATTGAGGTTGGCGATGGCATTGCTCGCATGAATGGTCTAACAAACTGCCAAGCGCAGGAAATGCTCGAGTTCGTTTCAAGCGAACGAGAGTCCGCCTCGGGCGGATTGGTCTATGGCGTGGCCTTGAATTTGGAAGAAGAAACCGTCGGCGCGATGATTTTGGGCGAGTGTCGGCATATTAAAGAAGGTGGCATAGTCAAACGCACAGGTCGGATTTTATCAGTGCCGGTTGGCGAGCAGATGGTCGGCCGGGTAGTAAATGCTTTGGGTATTCCGATTGATGGCAAGGGTGATATAAAGACTAAACAGTTTTATCCTGTAGAAAAAATCGCTCCGGGAGTTATGAGCCGTCATCCGGTGCACGAATCGGTGCAGACCGGTATTAAAGCGATTGACGCCATGATTCCGATCGGCCGAGGCCAACGCGAACTTATTATCGGTGATCGTCAGACCGGTAAAACTGCGATCGCGATTGACACTATCATCAATCAAAAGGGCAGAGACATAAAATGTATTTATGTCGCGATCGGCCAAAAAGAATCAAAAGTGGCTAGGATAGTCGCTAAATTGCAAGAGACCGGCGCGATGGAATATACAACAGTGGTCGTGGCTGGAGCTTCAGACCCCGCGTCTATGTCGTTTATCGCGCCATATTCCGGTGTGGCGATAGCGGAATATTTTGCTGATAAAGGTGAAGATGTTTTGATTATTTATGATGATTTAACCAAACAAGCCTGGGCCTATCGCGAGATTTCGCTTTTGCTTCGCCGCCCGCCGGGACGCGAGGCCTATCCTGGCGATGTTTTTTATCTTCACTCTCGTTTGTTGGAACGCGCGTGTAAATTGAACAATGAAAATGGCGGCGGTTCAATCACCGCTTTGCCGATTATTGAAACTCAAGCCGGCGATGTTACCGCCTATATTCCAACTAATGTAATTTCTATTACCGATGGTCAGATATTTTTGGAATCCGATTTATTTTACAAGGGTGTTCGTCCGGCGTTGAATATCGGCATCTCTGTTTCCCGCGTCGGCGGTTCAGCGCAGATTAAACCAATGAAAAAAGTCGCTGGCAAATTAAAATTAACCATGGCGCAATTCCGTGAGCTTGAAGCGTTCGCGCAATTCGCTTCTGATTTGGATCCGGAAACTAAAAAACAAATTGATTTGGGGCAGAGAATGACCGAGCTTTTGAAACAGCCGCAGTACAGCCCGATGCCTGTTGAAGAGCAGGTGGCGTCAATTTACGCGGCAGCGAATGGTTTCTTTGACGATGTTGAAGTTAAGGACGTGTTAACGGCGGAAAAGAAGTTGCTGGATTTTTTGAATAAGAAAAAACGCGCGTTGTTGGATAAAATCGCGGCAGGGGAGTGGGATGAGAAGATTGAGGATTCTTTGAAAGAAGCATGCGAGGGGTTTATTAAAAAATAATTATGGCGGTTAACACCAAGGCAATCAAGCGCAGAATCAAATCCGTTGGCAATACGAAGAAAATTACGAAAGCGATGGAAATGGTGGCGGCCGCGAAGATGCGAAAAGCGACCGAAGCGGCGATTAACACGCGCACTTACGCGGCGATGGCTTGGAATTTGTTGGTAAATTTATCAAAAGTCCAACAAGTCAAACTACCTTTGTTAGAAGTCAGACAGGTGAAAAAATTGTTGGTAATTTTATTCACCTCAAATCGCGGCTTGTGCGGAAGTTTTAACGCCAACATTATTCGGAAGACCGCGGCGCAATTGACAGATCCGAAAAATATCAGCCGCCATCGTTCTGCCGGCAAAAATATTGAACCAAGTGATAAGATAGAAATCGACGTAATCGGCGTCGGAAAAAAAGGCGCGCAATTCGCGAAAAAAATGGGATATAATTTAATCGCCGCGTTTACTGATTTTTCCGACACGCCGAAGTTGACCGATATTCTCCCGCTTAGCAAAATGGTGATTGATGAATACCAAAAGAAAAATTATGACAAAGTCGTGGTCGCTTACGCGGATTATAAGTCAGCGATTTTACAGATAGCGAAACTAAGACAAGTTTTGCCGATTTCAGAAGTTGATTTAGAAAAAATGTTTGGAGATGCTGTTCAAAATACAACTTACAACTTACAACTTACAACTACACAGGAATTGGGCGAGTATATTTTTGAGCCGGATAAGTCAGCGGTTTTAAATATTATTTTGCCGCGTTTGGTTGAAACACAGGTCTATCAGGCGGCGCTGGAATCAGCGGCATCGGAGCATTCAGCGCGGATGATGGCAATGCGGAACGCGTCTGATTCAGCGTCTGATATGATTAAAGAATTAACTTTAACATTTAATAAGGCGCGCCAGGCCGGCATCACGCAAGAAATCGCGGAGATTGCGGGCGGGGCTGCGGCGTTAGGATAATTGTATGAATCAAAACAAAGGCAAAATATCTCAAATCATCGGCGTGGTGGCTGATGTGCATTTTCCCGATAAGCTTCCGGAAATTTATACGGCGCTGGAAACCAAGATGCCAAACGGCAAAACATTGGTTTTGGAAGTTCAACAGCATCTCGGCGGCAGTATGGTGCGCGCGGTCGCGATGAGCACAACCGATGGTTTGCAACGCGGCGCGGAAGTGTCAGATACCGGCCAGCCGATTTCGGTTCCGGTTGGTCCGCAAACTTTGGGCCGGATGTTTAGTGTGATTGGCGAGCCGATTGATGGCAAAGGCGAAGTAAAAACCAAGAAACTTTACCCAATCCATCGTTCAGCTCCAAGTTTCAAGGAACAATCAACCAAATCCGAAGTGCTGGAAACAGGTATTAAAGTGATTGATTTGTTTTGTCCGTTTTTGAAAGGCGGCAAAGTTGGCTTGTTCGGCGGAGCCGGCGTTGGTAAAACAGTCGTCATTCAAGAATTAATCCGCAATATCGCGCAGGAGCATGGCGGATATTCAATGTTCGCGGGAGTCGGTGAAAGAACGCGCGAAGGCAATGATTTGTATCTGGAAATGGAATCATCCGGCGTGTTGGGAAAAACCGCTTTGGTTTTCGGTCAAATGAATGAACCGCCGGGAGCGCGCGCTCGCGTCGCTTTAACCGCGCTGGCTATGGCCGAATATTTTCGCGATGAAGAGGAGAAAGACTTGTTGTTGTTTGTTGATAATATTTTCCGTTTTACGCAAGCCGGTTCGGAAGTTTCCGCGTTACTCGGTCGCATGCCGTCGGCTGTAGGTTATCAACCAACATTAGCAACAGAAATGGGCGCTTTGCAAGAAAGAATTACTTCCACTGAAAAAGGCTCCATCACTTCAGTGCAAGCAGTTTATGTTCCGGCCGATGATTTGACTGACCCGGCGCCAGCCACAACTTTCGCTCATCTTGATTCTACTGTCGTGTTAAGCCGTTCATTGGCAGAGCTTGGCATTTATCCGGCGGTTGATCCGTTAGATTCAAGTTCAACGATTTTGGATCCTAATATTGTCGGCGAAGAACATTATCGCACGGCTCGCGAAGTGCAAAAAGTTTTACAGAGATATAAAGATTTGCAGGATATTATCGCGATTCTCGGCATGGAAGAATTGAGCGATGATGATAAATTGACGGTTTCCCGAGCGCGCAAAATGCAGAAATTTTTATCACAGCCGTTCTTCGTCGCCGAACAATTCACCGGCCACGAAGGCAAGTATGTAAAACTGTCAGAAACCGTGCGCGGTTTTCGCGAGATTCTTGATGGCAAACACGATGACAAATCAGAGCAGTCTTTTTATATGAAAGGCGGTATTGACGGGTGAAATATGGACAAAACATTGAAGTTCAAGATAGCAACTCCGGAAAAAGTCGTTTATGAAAATGAGATTCTTCAGGTTTCCCTGCCGACGGCCATGGGTGAAATTACGATTTTACCGAATCATATTCCACTGGTTTCAATTGTGCAGGCCGGGGAGTTAAAAATAAAAGATAAAGACGGCGAGCAAGTTGTGGCGGTTTCAGCCGGTTTTTTGGAAATCAGACCCAATAATGAAGTGGTGATTTTGGCTGATAACGCGGAACGCGCGGAGGAAATTAACCTTGACCGCGCCGAACAAGCCCGCCAGCGCGCGATTGAACAAATGGAGAAAGCGAAAGCTGAGGAAGATGTTGATTATGCCAGATTACAGGCAGTGTTGGATCGAGAAATGAATCGAGTTAAGATCGCTAGAAAATATCGCAACATACCACCTTCTCAGTCTTAATTTTAAAAATACTTTAAATCG
>JACRPD010000063.1 GCA_016214105.1 Candidatus Magasanikiibacteriota bacterium | reverse complement strand
GAGACAGTGATTAATTTGTAATTTTTAATTTGTAATTTTTAAACAATTATTTAATTTTTTAATTTCCAATGAGCGATTTATTATCATTTTAAAATTAAAAATTCATTCATTAGAAATTGTTTACAAATTAAAAATTACAAATTAGAAATTAAACTTGTGTTAAACATTACCAAACCTTCTGTTTTGCAAGAACTTTGTAAAAAGTATCGGCTTGCCCCATCCAGGGGTTACGGCCAGAATTTTTTGATTACCGACGCGCCGATTAAAAAAATTATTGAGGCCGCGGAATTAAAAACGAGCGATACGGTGGTGGAGATTGGGCCCGGATTTGGAATACTTACTTTCGCGTTGGCGGAGAGAGTGTCCAGAGTAGTTGCTTTTGAGATAGAGAAAAAGTTGGAGGAGTATTGGAGCGATTTGGAGATAGGAGATCAAGGAGATAAGGAGATAAATAGAGATAAAATTGAGATATTGTGGGGCAACGCACTTAACAAGTTACAAGTTACAAGTTACAAGTTACAAAAATACAAAGTTGTTGCCAATATTCCATACCAGATTACTTCTGATGTGTTGCGGACATTGCTGGAGTTGGAAAACAAGCCGGAGTTAATCGTCATCATGGTGCAGAAAGAAGTGGCGGAACGAATTTGCGCTCGGAAGGGCGGTATGAGTTTATTGTCAGTCGCGGTGCAGTATTATGGCGAGCCGAAAATTATCGCGAAAGTGCCAGCCGGGAGTTTTTGGCCGCGGCCGAAAGTGGAGAGCGCGATTGTGCGAGTCACTACATCACCCCATCACATCCCCACTTCATCACAACGAGAGAGAGATAGAGAGTTTTTTAGGGTGGTGAGAGCTGGGTTCGCGCAAAAGAGGCGAAAGGGTTAAAGTTAGACAGCGACCGAGTTAAGGCGATTCTGCGCGAGGTGATGGGCAATGAGAAGGTGAGGGCGGAGGAATTACAGATTGAAGAGTGGAGCGTTATCACTGCATCACTACATCACCTCATCACTACATCACACGACGACGCCACACCACACCACAACATCACATCATCACCTAACCACTTGACAATCTGATAATATGTTAGAAAAGACGATGACGCCGTTTCAGAATAAGTTGAAGAAATTGATGCACCAGTTTGTTAAATATACATATAAAGTAAGCAAACAGTTTCCGAAAGAAGAATTATATTCATCGGTTTCGCAGGCCAGAAGAGCGGCATTGTCGGTGGTCTTAAATTATGTGGAGGGTTATAGTCGGCGGCGGTTTAAAGTAAAATTGAATTTTTACGAGATCGCTTATGGTTCGTTGGGCGAAACAAGATATTTGTATTATTTTGCTCTTGACGAGGGTTGGATAACAAAAAATGAATACAATGAGGCAATAAAGTTGGCAGATGAAATCGGGGCTATGTTATGGTCAGAAATTGATTTGGTTGAAGATAAGGCTGATATGGAAAGATAGCAAGAGCGTCTCGTATTCAATCGGTGATGCAGTGATGGTGTGGTGGGGTGATAAGGTGAAGACCGCGGTTATCCCCACCCGCCATTTTTTTATTGTGAAGCCATCTATTTTCTGCTATAATATAGTGGAACTAATCAAGGGCCATGGAAAGAGATCCTTTTTCCAAAAATAGTCTTACGAAAGAGCAAAAGACGGGTTTTGTCTTATTGTTGATTTTTGGTATTCTGGCAATTGGTTTGGGACTTCTGCAAATGCGCAATACGATTTACGGGCCGTTTGTTATCAGATTAAGCGATAAGACCGATACCGCGAATCAGGAAGCGAGTTTGTTAAATGATGAAGCGAGGTTGCAGAGTATTGACACGGATCAAGACGGGTTGAATGATTTTGAGGAATTGAATTTTTATGAAACTTCGCCGTATCTGGCTGACACTGATTCCGATGGTTTAAATGATAAGGTGGAAATTGAAAAAGGCGGAAATCCGCTGTGTCCGGAAGGCGAGACTTGCGCGGCGAATGAATTCGCGGTTCCGGCAACGACCACCACTTTGGATTTTGTTTCGCCATTAGTCAATCTGGAAGTGCCAACTGACACCGGTTTGGAATCTTTGGCAGATTTGCAAAAAGTTTTAAACGACCCCAAGCAGATTCGGCAGTTATTTTTATCAACCGGAAAAATTTCGGCCGACGATTTGAGCAAAATCAGCGACGCGGAATTGATGAAGATGGTGGACGAGATCGTAGTGGAGAATGGGGGAGTACCCCAATGATAGATACCAATATACTAATGTACTAATTATACTAATGCTATACTAATATGGTTGGAGGAGGGGAGTTAATATATCCGGAGTTGTCATATAAAATAACAGGCATTCTGTTTACTGCTCACAACGAAGTTGGTCCGTATGCTCGAGAAAAACAAGCTTGCGACGTAATTGAGCGGTTGTTGCAAGAAAGTAAAATAAAACACCGTAGAGAATGTCGTGTCGGAGATAGCGGCAATATAACTGACTTCATAATTGACAATAAGATTGTGCTTGAAGCCAAGAGTAAAAGGGTATTGACCAGAAATGATTATGAGCAAATTCAAAGATATTTACAAGAAACACAGCTTAAACTCGGAATTTTAGTAAATTTTAGAAATCAGTATTTGAAACCAATTCGCATAGTTAAAATAGACACTCAATTTAAAAATAATTTTATCAAAGGGAATTAGTATAGCATTAGTATAATTAGTACATTAGTATATTGGTATATTTATGAAAAGGGCAGGCAAAAACCTACTCATACTCCTCACTTTAATTTTACTCTTTATTGAATTTTTTGGTTTGGTGTTATTGCCTAGGCCGGTTGAAGCTATTCCGGTTGAAGGTGGTCCGGTAACAACCATAGTAACAGCGGACTTGTCAAGAGATAAAGCAGAAGTCAAGCAGACTGTCGGCGCGCAGTTGCTGGGGAGCGCGCTGGGCGCGTTGGTGCATGGTTTTTCGTATTTTATGCGCAAGCTTGCTTATGATTCCGCGATGTATGTGGCGAACGGCGGAAAAGGGCAGGGAGCGTTGGCTTTTAAGCAGGGGTTTGGCGCTTATATACAAACAGTGGCTTTGGATTCAGCGGCTGACGCGATCGGCGAACTTGGCAAGCCGTTCGGACTTAATTTATGCAAACCGCCGGATTTGAATTTTCAAGTATTTTTGCAAATCGGTTTGCGCGGTATATATTTTGGCACAGAAGGGCCGCAGCCAAATTGTACTTGGCAGAACATGAAGGGCTCGTGGGAAAATATTGAAGAGCAATATTTCGGCGAGAATGGCCAGCTTTCAACGGAAAGAATGTTCAGCAACGCTCTGCGTTTTGAAAACACTGATTTTGGCGTCGCAGTCGGGGCCGTGGAACGAGTTGACCGCATCCAGTCCAGTCAGGTGGCCGGAGCGCAAGCCGGGAGAGCGGAGGGCGAAGGATTCAAGGCCTTGACTGATATTATTACCGGCAACGTGAAAACGCCGGCGCAGGTAATTAAAGAAGAGACATACGCGGCGACCAATAAGCACCAGTCAACTTTGACCGCCAGCCAAGTGGCCGGAATCTACGGCAGTGGAGCTT
>JACRPD010000061.1 GCA_016214105.1 Candidatus Magasanikiibacteriota bacterium | reverse complement strand
TTTAACACTGGTCAAATAACCGGATGTTCCCGGATTTCCCAATGGGATTCCTTTGGAAGATGTCATTCCGCCCAAAACTTCCACGCGATAATGAGAACTCACATCCAGATTGCTTGAAGGAGTTAAAATAACTATTTTATTACTACTGTCAATACTGTTGGTGGCTGTCACTTGAGTCTTTGATTCGCTGGAAGTGAAAGGACTGGTGACTTTATATAATTTGATATTAGCCAGATTGGTGGCGGAATTCTGCATGGCTTCGGAAAAAGTCACAAAAACCTTGGTATTGCGCGCCACGCTCTGTTTGCCCGGAGCTGGCTGACTACCAATCACATACGCTGGAAAGGCGTTGCCGGTGCCAAAATTCCCACCAATACTCGCGATACTGGTATACATTCCTCCACCAGTGGAAAAAGGCAAAATATAATTGCCTCCCGGACTATTGCCGGTCACCGGATTGCCGGCCGGATCTTTAACGCCGGGTGTCAAAAACAGAGTATAATTCTTGCCCGATGTCAATGCTGTTGTAGGTGTGAATGTAACCTGCGTAGCCGAACCAGCCGCGACTGAACCGGCGATATGGTTGCCACTACCAGCTTCAGTCAAATACACATTGGCGGTGGTAAAAGTCGTAACATTCACTGCTTTATCAAAATTAATTTCCAAAGATGAAACCGTGCCATCGCCTTTCTGCGTCGGAAAACCCATCATACCCGGAGCGGGAAAAGAATTGGTTACTGTTGGTTGATTATAGTCGCCGCCCGCGCCCATGGTACCGCTATACAAAGACAAGGCGGGTAGAGAAACCAAACCGGAAGAAGGAATAAAAAATGAAAGAGATTGATCGCCGTAACCGCCTTTGGCGATTTTCAATTGCGCGCCGCCGGTTGGTCCGACATTGGCGAAACTGAAAGTGCCGTCACTGCCGGTGGTTGCGGCAAATTGCGTGCCATCAATCCAAACCGTGGCGCCGCTGACAGCCGCGCCAGAACTGTCATTTACCGTGCCCATGATTGACGCGCTGCCTAAATTACCGGAACTTAAAGTAATGGAAAGCGATTTGCTCTGCTGCAGAGCCGCGGTTTGAATGCCGGTGCCGGTTGTGTCATAAGTGACAGTGTCAAAAGTCGGATCACTGGTGTAAACTTTAGTTTTAGCCGGTGAAGCTGAATCAGCCGCTTGAAGATAATATTTGAAGAGCGTTTTACTGGCGCCAAAAACCGTGGAGATGGTGGATGTGGTGCTGAATTTATACCAACCGGAGCCAATGCTTGTGCCATAAATCGGCGTTGATGACGCTGGAGTGCAAGTAGCCAAAGCGGTAATACAATAAATAAGCTGGGTGTTCCCTGCCGGGACAGTACCGCCATCATCAAAAATTCTCGCTACTACATTTAAAGTTGAATCAATACTAGCCTTGAAAACCGGCGCGTGCTGAATGTTTGGCGCCACATTATTAGCTCCGCCGTAAGAACCGCCGGTTGGATTTTCCGCTGAAACAATGCGGCTGTTCTGCGGTTCTGGCACTGTCCGCGCCACAAAATCAAAATTATTATTCTGTGTGTCCACGCCATTCCCATCATCAGCGTCCTGCCCGGGATTAGAGCCGCTGACTAACATGCTCGCAGCAGTGGAATCATTAAAGGCTTTGCGTTCAATTGAGGTGCCATCATTAGTACCTAAACCGCTCGCCGCGCTGCCTTCGCAGTCTGCTGATGCGGCATGACTGCCCCAACAAACTTTATCCATAACCGCGGTGGAGCTGGCCGCGCTGCTGCTGATATAGGCCGCGCCGCCAGGTACCAAAGTAACCAAAGTGGAAGTGGTATACACAGCATCAGCTGTGGAGGAAGCGGAAGAAGTAATTGGCGCTATCAATAAAAACTTATGAGAGGGTATATTGGGTACCACGCTTTCATTCAACCATGTCAGAGGAACATTGGTGTCAACAGTGCCCGCAGTATTTACAAAATGCAATTTTATGGTGGAAGTTGGAATATTCCCGCCGGAACGATTATACACTTCAATAAATTCATCGTATTGATCTGTAGCCGAACCAACCTTAATCTCTGAAATAGATAAAGGCATTTGCGCGCTCATAATGGGGAAAGCGGTAGTGCCGGAATTGGCCTGGCCAAAAGTATTTTTAACTCCATTAGACACAGTAACTGAATAGGTTCCATCAGAAGGAATCGTAATCCCGCCAGCCGCGGTCAAACGAACTGATTTATTATCCGGCAAAGCGACAATGGAGCTGATCGTCTGGGAAACACCTAAAGCATTTTTTAAAGTATAATTGCCGGTGGAAGTGGCGGCGCCGGTGTTCAAATCCAAATTATCCGTAAAAGAAACATCCACATTGGACGCGTTGACAAAAGAAACACTGCTGATGCTAAACCCGCTCCATCCCCCGCCGCCACCGCTGAAAGATATTGCTCTGGAACCGGTAATAGGCGTTACGGTCGGTGAATTACCCGAAGGGTTTGTTACTATTCCATCAGCCGCAAAATTAATATAAATAGAATCCCCGGCTGCCCAACCGGACGCGGTTTTGATTGCCACGAAAAAACTGGTCGGCAATGCGCCGTCTGCCGCCAAACTATTGTTGCTGCCGGTAGTAATCGTCGTAGCCGAACCAACGTTAACCGTGCTTTGCGTGCCGGCGAAACCATCATTTTGGGGGTCAAAGTAATTATTGTTGTTAGAATCTTTAAAAACAACCAGTTGCGCGATATGCGAAGCCAAAGTGGCATTGTTGGTTGGAACCGTGCTGGTGACAGTAACAGTAACGCTGGTTAACGTTTCACTGCCGCCGGAACTCTTATTCAAAGCAAAACGAAAAACCGGAATATCATAACTGCTGGCCGCCACCGGCATTCCGCTCATTGGCAATAAATCATACGGACCGGTGGCAGTAACTGCGGCCGCAAAAACCGCTTGAGGAATCAACGTTGAAATTCCCAAAGACCAAACAATAGTGGTAAATACCACCACCATCGTAAAAAGTTTGTTACATTTTTTTGACATATTTTTTCAGAAGATTAAATTAGATTATATGAATTGCCGCTTGTTTACCGACCATTGGAAAAACAAAAGGCAAATCAGATGTTAATAAAATAATTAATTTAAATAACAAAACGGTCAACAAAAGACTGTTTTAAAAAATGCTCAAAAATCAATTCATTTTGGGCGAATGATTTCATTTTAACCGGTTTACTTTATTTCAACAAGGCAATTATACCACAAAAGCCATTTTTCTTTAACAATAATTTATCCACAATTTTTACCACGGCCGCAATTCCGCAAAAACCTCATTGAAGCGCCGCCAGTCAGAGCGGCTGCCAACGCGTCAGCCGCGTCGTCAGGCGAAATTTTCTTTTTAATTTTCAACAGCATTCCGACCATTTTCTGCATCTGGCCTTTTTCCGCCCGGCCATAGCCGGTAATCGCCTGTTTAATCTGAAGCGGCGTAAATTCATACAAAGGCAAACCCAGTTCTTTTATTGTTAATAATATCGCGCCCCTTGCCTGTCCAACTTTCATCGCTGTCTTCACATTCTTCGCAAAAAACAAATCCTCCACCGCCACGCTGGTTGGTTTATATTTTTTAATTATCAATTTAAGTTCTTCGTGCAATCCACACAGCCGATTGGCAAATGGATCTTTCGCCGAAGTCTCAATACAACCCCAAGCCGCCGCCTGCCACTCGCCGGCATTTTTTTCAATTACACCCCAGCCGGTACGGCCAAAACCGGGATCAATGCCGAGAATACATTCTGTTTTTCTGTTTTTCATATTCGAGTGTTCCGCTCATAGAGGAAGCCAAAATCCAAACTCGCTGCCTTTGCCCAAGCCGGCGCTTTTTGCCCAGACGCGGCCGTGGTGCGCTTGCACGAATTTATTACAGACATAAAGGCCAAGGCCGGTGCCGGTAACATTGGAATCTTTCACATTTTCGCCGCGATAAAATTTCTGGAAAAAATTCGCTTCGTCAACTTTGTCAAATCCGATTCCGCAATCTTTTACTTTGACCGCGACTCCGCCATCCTCGCGGCGCAGGCAAACGATAACGCGCCCGCGCTCGCTGTATTTAATGGCATTGTCTATAAAATTAAAAATAATGTGATGAATTTTTTCTTGATCGCAATTTACCGACACCGCTTCCGGCGGCGGACACCAGACTAATTTTAATTTTTTCGCCACCGCCCGCTCGCGCATCTCATTAACCGCGCCACTAACCAAATCTTTCAAATCGCACTGGGTGAAATCATACTTTGTCCTGCCCTGCTCAATACGAGTAACATCCAAAAACTCGTCAACTAATTTCACCAAATGTTCGTTGCTCTGATCCATTTGATCCAAAGCTTCAACCATTTTCACTGTCGGCCTGCCATACGCGCCGTCTTCAATCAATTCAATAAAACCCTTCAAAATTGAAAGCGGGGTGCGGAGCTGATGCGAGGCAATGGACATAAATTCGGTCTTCTGCTGGTCTATTTCCTGCAAACGAAGATTGGCTTGCT
>JACRPD010000066.1 GCA_016214105.1 Candidatus Magasanikiibacteriota bacterium | reverse complement strand
TGCGGCAATGCTTAAATACTTCGGCAGACTCAGATCAAAAACCACCGGCCGCAAACCGACGAATAATTCCGCGAAACGCAAATAATAGGCCGAGATACCGGCTAAAATCAGCATTAAAAAATCCACCGGGACTTTAAAAATCATGAGGAAAATTTCGGAACGTTTCATAGCGCTGATTAAAACTGATTATGGCGATGATTACGCTGATTACGAGTGATTACGAGATACGGCTATTTTAACGAAAAAAAATTGAATAGTCAATCAAAAATGGGAAGGCCGGCCTCTGGTGAGACCGGCGCAATCCTCCTTTGGCGCCATGCCGGCTAATCCGGCGATTCGTAGCATTCGAGCAGTGGTGCGTACTGGCCGGGACCGGGGCATGCGGCTTCGTGTGTGCAAGCACAGCACTTCTTGGACCGGCGTCCGGTGCGGACAAAGTTCGGATGCGCGAACCCCGGTCTTTCGGATTCATCATCATCGACACCCGAAACTAACCCGCTTCGCTTTGGCGCCACCGCCTCTGCTGTCTGACCTTCCATCTGTATACCTCCTGTGGTTGGTCTGCCTTTACCATAACAAAAACCCGCTCTTTTTTCAAGAGGGGGTCTTAATTGCTCATTCCACAGCGATAAGCCGAGTTCTGTCCTTCGACTCGGCCTACGGCCTCGCTCAGGACAAGTCATACTATTTTATTAATAAGGCTTGTACTGAGCGAGCGAAGCGAGTCGAAGCAATGATCATTTCTCTGGCCCAAATATTGCTATTTGGATCTAACGTGCTAACTTTTCGCTCCAACCAAAGTTGAAACGCTGCACTTTCTCCAGACAGGGCTTGCCACTCCGACTCCTCGCGGGTCGGAGAGCATAGTAGCTTTGATCTAGAACCAAAACCTCCATGCACTTTTCACGTTTCTCCGCTTTATCAGCGGATAGTATAGTCTCTGTGGCGTCCCGACGCACATTACTGTGGCCGGGACCCCGATTCGCCATCGGGGCTGTCCCGCTTCGATGCCTCACGACATGAAGGATGGGTGTTACCCATTGTCAAAAAAGGAGCTCGGACTTTCCTCCCCGCCCTTCGCGAAGAGCGGGACGATCATCTGCTGTGTAATGAGCGTATTTAATATAGCACAAAATCGGCTTTTTGTCAAGACCTAATCCTCCACCACCCACTTAATATCCGCTTTGATGGACTCAATTGAATCGGCGCCAACAACACGAATTTTAAATCTCTCTTTTTCCGGGTATCGTTCATTCAAAACTTTTATAAACTCGTCGCGCCGCGCTTTTTCTATTGGACCGTTTAATGTGTCGTCCGGCTCATCCTCTGTCGCCGTTCCCGACTCGCGGATAAAATATGACTCAATTATTTTTTCCCACATGTCGTCGTAAACAATCAAATAGTCCGGCTGGCGCGTCGGCGGCATCAAACGTTGTAATTTGTTATCAACCATACCTATAAACTCGTAAAATTAATAATCGCGCCGATTTTATCTTTCTGAACATAAAAATATTTCATTTCCCGAGTGGTTGGTATTTTATCAAATAAACTTTCCGGTAGAACAAAATACATCTTTCCGCCAAAAATTATTGTTGGCGCGGTAATCAGCTCTCGACCGCTTTGTTGGTACTCTGAATAGGTCGCCGGACGATTCTTTTTTACCGCCCCTATAAATGACTGGACTGTCAATCGCGCGACGCTTTTTGAAAAAATGTCAACAATCAAACAGTACACAGACGCGCCAAAAGTTATCAACGCCGGCACCACCAACAACACCATAATCACTATTATCATTGAGATGTTTTTATCTCCTGCAAACAAATACCACCCGCTGATAGACATTAAAAAAACACTGCCTGCCAACAAACCGAGCCATTGATTGTCTTCATATTTTTTTATTTCCTCGGCTGACAACTCCTGAATCTCAATCACAAAATTTTTCCAGTCGCACAAAAAAAGCCAAGACCGTCTGGTAATAGCGATAAAACGCATCGGCGCTGAACCAATCATATTCGGCGATACCGCCCATAAATTATACTTTATCCCATTAATTGTGCCGGTGAAACTAATCTGTTGCGTCGCGCCATAGATCGCGCCTGTTGCCGGCGCGCGAAAGGAATGCCGATAATATCCTTCCTTTAGTTTTGGCACACCCTCAACAATACTAATTTGAAATTCCGGCAATTCTTCTATTTCCGGTCTCAACTTTGCCAAACAAAGCAAAAAATACACCGCCACAAACACAGCGCAAATTACAAAGATTATGCCGGCAATTCCACCTCGTTCCGCCAACAAAGATGAAACACCGCCTTCTTGCGCCACTTTTATACACGCGTAAATAGACAGAATTGCAAAAGGCGTAAAAAACCAGCACAATATCTTCGCGCTTTTTAATCTCTTTTTATTTTGTGAAGTAGTAAGCTTGCGGCTATCTTCTGAAAGTGTCATATGTGTGATCTTACAAATTTGGTGCGCTTTGTTTGAAAATGCGCGAACCTTCTTTGAGCGAAACTGACGCTCCGCCCCGCCGCCGCTCGCTAACGCTCGCCACACCAAAGAAAAGTTTTGTTCGCATTTCTGATTTTGCGCGCGCCTGATTTCTTCTAAAACAAAACTTTTCTGTGATGTTCTGCTCTGACCGAGCAGACGGCGGGGCTCTGCGGACTTCGCTCGGACGGCTCGGCATTCCTCCCCCCAACCCCCTCCTGCCGAGCCGTCCTCGCTTCGGCAAAAGGATTTTTCGGCGGGCTTTATTTATTTACGCCTATTTGAAAAATTAGCAAGTGATTTCATCTGAAGATTGTTGAGGTGAGTCGCTGGGCGTCCCGATTTAATAATTGAAAGTGCTTCGTCCGGAGTTTTGCCGGCACTCACAAGATACGCGGCTACTAATAACGGAGCCCGGCCGTGGCCATTTTGGCAATGAACATAAACTTTCTTTTTCATAGCGATTAATTTTCCTAAAACTGAAACCCCAAGGTCAAACTGATCATCCGTTGGGGCGGTATGATTTTTCACGGGAAGCCAAATATAAAAATTAACCCCAAACGGCGCGTCAATGCGTTCTTCTTCAAGCGAGATATCAGCTTCAATGCCTTCCTTGCGCAATTCTTCGTCAAAATGCGTTTGGCAACATTGGTTCGTACCGATGTATATCCCATCTAAAATATGGCTATAATCTATATTTTTTACTGGTGAATGGTTTTGGACCACCACTGCTCCTTTCGCTAATTTCTCAAGGGCTTCATACGTCGTCTCACCACAAATAAACTTCTCTGTATCGGTGTTAATAAAAAAGGGCACTCCGCCGCAGAAACTCTTGTCGTATTCCCTAAACTTTTTTAAATTATCGTCGTTGTGCCACACTTCGTACTGTTCAATGGTGACACCTAAATTTTCGTGCAGTTTTTCAATCAGAGGCGCCACTTTCAAACAATGGGGGCATTCTTTTCCATAAAATTCTATAAGCATATATTTCTTTAAAAATTATTCTATCTGGCCTAAATCCTGCAGTGCTTGGTCAAGATTGTCGTTGATTTCAATCACTGTTGCTGGAGAGGAAGAAGGCTGGGCCGGCGACTCGGCCGCTTTTTGCGACGCCGGTTGAACTGACTCACGGTTGGCGGATTTTTGGGCGACAAAAACATAACTGGCGAGACCGAGAAGAATAATTACTGCGCTGATAAAAATAATCTTTTTCATATTGTTTATTTGACTTGATCTTTCACATTGTTTATAAACTCCTGCCACGCCTTACGGACATCAAGAATAATCTGGCGGCGTTCGGCATTGGTTGACGCTTTGTCAAAGGCTTGCTTTTTCAACTCTATGATTGTTTCAAAATCGGCAATCGCGGTTAAGTCGGCGCCACGATTTCCCAGCCCCTCGGCTCTGGTTTCCAGGTCATAAAAACGGAATGCGATCATGTACAATACTTTCTCTTTGACCGCAATTTTGCAGGCGACTTGCTCTGAACCTTTCTTGCCCTGGCATGTCTTTACTTCATCAGAAACCGACGGCCCGATCTTTAATACGCTTCTCGCGCAGGAAAATCTCTCGTCTCCTTCTTTGGCGTTCCAGCAGGGCTGAAAAGATTTATAACGCCCGATACATGCTTTTTGCTCAGCACCTGTTTTTACTCGACAGGCCTCCGGCAAATATTGAAGTTCCAAATCTCTAGCCGCGCCGGCCGGAGCAAGATTTAAGCGGCAGGAAATCCTATCGCGGAGCGTGGATTTATTGCCGCACTGCGTTTTCTGACACGCTTGCGATTCTGGTGGCGGTGGCGTTTCAACATTAGGACAATCAAAAGATAGCTGGCAAGTTCGTTGTTCTCTGCCGTAGATATCGCAAGTTGCTCCCCACACGCCGCAAGTCCAGACATCTTTTGCTCAAGCCGGCGCCTTAGGTTCTGTTTTTTGGGGAGAAGGTTGTTCGGCCGGTGGCGTAGCTGTGGGTGAGGAAGCTTTAGGCGGCGTGCAGGATTGACTCTCAGAAGGTTTTGGTGTATTGGCGGTAGGGCAATCATAGGTAAGGCTACAGATTCTCGTTTGAGTTCCGTTTGAACCGCACTGGCTCCAGCCAGTACAGTCCCAGTTATCAGCGTTGCAAGAAGGCACCGAGCCGCCGCCTCCGCCACCAACAGCAAATACAGCTGGAGAAGCCAGAAGCCCCACCCCAATAAAAACAAAAGTGAAAATGAAAATTTCTTTGCGCATAGTATAAACTATTCAACTACAATCGTACCGGTGTCGCCGGGATTCAAATGATTGTGATACTTCCAGGTGCCGGAAATATCAAACTTAAACGACCAGCTACCGCCTGACTGAACTCCAGTGCATGTATCAAAAGTACTGCCCAGACATCCGCCAGTTGTTGGGTATCCTCGATGAGTAGGGTGTACTGCCGAAGCCGTCCACATTGCCCGCGAGCTCTGATTTTTGAAGATGACCGTTCCACCATTTTTTACCTTCAAAGTAGATGGTGAATAACCGTTGTCGGTGTAAGTTACTACATTTTCTTTCACTACCGGCGTTTGCGATACTGGTGGTTGTTGAACCGGTTGTTCTGGAACCGACGGCTCTGAAATTGGTGGTTGAGTGGTTGGTTGCTGATTTGATGTTTGAGGAACTGCTGGTGCTGGTTGATACGACCCCTTGAAAAGGAAATATCCACCCAACGCAACGACTGCGACGATAACGATTGCAATAATGGTTTTATTCATAGTGATTATTGGTTAAAGTTAATAATTATTTTATTTCCGGAGACTGACCTTGATTTGTTTCCGGCGTTAATTTTTTCAGAAAATTGATCCGGTTTATTATTGATTGCGGCAGAGAATCGATTACGATTGCGAGCGCCGCGACCAAAAGCCCGATATCCCGCACCGTGATATCGGTAATGCCGCTTACCGTCAGCACAATAAGTATATGAATGGCGCCAACGAGTGCCGCAAGCCATGGTAGAAAATCAAAAAGCAGGAAAGCGCCGATCGCAATATCCAAAATCGCCGTACCAATCATGGCTTGCGTAAGCGGAATAGGCAGTAGTCCGGTGGCCCAC
>JACRPD010000056.1 GCA_016214105.1 Candidatus Magasanikiibacteriota bacterium | reverse complement strand
TAATCCAACCGGCCTATCCATGTCCGATGGATTGAAAATAATAACATCATCAGCGCGTTCTTTTGGAATGTGTTGCAGAATATATTCAACCAAATCGCCGTGCGGGTCAACTACACACACGCCTTTGTTGTTTTGAATATCCTGCACGGCCAGGCCGGCAATAAACACAGATTTACCGCCGCCGGACTTGCCGATAATGTACAAATGGCGGCGGCGATCCGCTTCTTTCATAAATACGTTGGTTCTGGAACCGCGATAGTCAACATAACCAAGAAGTAAGCCGGCAGTCGGCAGGTTTGAAGGCGGGGGAGCGCGCCGGCTGGTTAACCACTTGATATTTGGCGCTTCGGTGGAGTGAAGCGGCAGATGCCAGAAGCCGGCCATTTCTTCGGTATTTAATATCAGCTTTTTTTTCTCATTAAATGATCGGTAAATAAAATCGCGAATCAGCAAAGATTGTTTTTTCGGCACTGACGCGTAAAATTCATTGCCGTAGCGATAGAGATTGTATTGGCTGAAAGCGTTGATTAAATTATCCAAATTAAGGCGCGCGGTTTCCGGATTATCTGACGCGCTTAATAATCTAATCGTAACATCCGTTCCGCCTTTGGCTAATTTTTCTTCAATGCCTTTCAACATTTCTTCTTCCATGGCGGAAAGCTGATATTTTTCTTCCGGTTTATTTTCCGTTTTCTTTGTTGACGATGCCAAACTGCCGATTTCTTTGAAAAAGTTTTTTAATCCGCGGGTGAAAGCGTTGCCACGGGTAACGGACTCAAATTTTTCGCCTTTTTTGACTCGGCGCACGATTTGCACCCCTTTGCGGCGCCATTTGCGATTGGAAGAGCGAACGATGAATTGCACGGCCATCGCGCTTTCTTCGGTAAAATTTTTCCCCAAAACACTAAGCACGACGTTCAGCGGGTCCGAATCCATTTTTTTGTAAGTTTTGAACGGAAAAACATGTTTTTGCCTACCGCTTAAACACGCGCCCACGATTGAGCTTTTTTCCGTAAAAATATTGTAGTCAGTCATTTCTTCAATCTGCGCGTAAGGATATTGGGAATGGAGCTGTTGTTCAATGAATGGCTGGAGTTTGCGCGGCACGGCAACGTAAAAATTAATCAGATTTTTGTGGCTGACGATTTCAAAAGAAAAATTGTCAGCGCGGCCGCGGATCCAATTCATAATTCCTCGTTGGGCGCGCAAGCCGGCAAGGGAAGAAAAAAAGGTTTCGGTAATGGCGATTTCCTCTCTGATTTGTTCCAACCGGTCGTCTTGCCCCACTTGTCCGCCCTGTCCTTCGGATTTGCGTTCTTTCGGGACTAAAATTTGCAAAACCACTTGGTCAAACGCTTTGCTTTCTTTCAATTTAAAATGAAAAACCGCGCGCAGAATAAACAAGACGCTTGCGATGGCGGCGGCGAGGATGACGACAGCAAAAAATGACAGAATGATTGGATCAGTCAAAAGAGATGAGGAAGTGACAGGAGGAAACATAGACCAATGAGTTTGTAAGTACGTAAGTTTGTAAGTAGATAGGTGTGTGTAAAAAGAATCGGCACTTACACACTTATATACTTACTCACTTACAAACTTTATCGTTTTTCCTGGTTGTGTTTATACCTCAAAGCCATTATCTTATCCGCTTTTATCTTCGCTTCTTGTTCAATAAAAAAACGGTTCACGCCAGGAAGCATTTTTAGCCACTGGATTAACAAACGAATAATCGCCTTTGCTTTAATTTTCGTCTGCCGCATTACATTTCTGATGTTTAATGCCGTTTCCTCGCCTTTAATTTTGAATTCTTCCTTTTGGATCGTATCCAGTTCTCTAAACGCGTCTTTAAGGTCTTCTTCCATTATTTTTTCAATATCAACCGTAAGCTGGTCTTTAACCTGCGGGATAACGATGTTTTTTTTCTTTCCTCCGCGCAACTTGTTTTTTAACGCGGTGATTGATTCTTCCAAAAAGCTATCGGATTTTTGTTCAATCTGTTTTGGTTCGGTTTCCGCGCGCTCAAAACCAGCCTCTGGTATTATGGCGTGTGTTTCTTGCGGCGTTTGAGATTCAAATTTTTTTAGTTCTTCTGATCTTGTTTGTCCGGGCATAAACAATAAAATTCTAAATTATAAAGCCTAAACTCTAAATAAACTTAAACTACCAAAATCCAAAAATTAAAACATTTGGTCTTTTGGTTTGTTTCGGATTTAGAGTTTAGTGTTTATGGTTTGGTAATATTATACCAAAAAAATAAAAAAAGAGCTATTTTACAGCTTGTTGATAAGATAGCCCAGGGATTTTTGTTGACGGAGATATAATTAGTTATCGGATGTAAATTTTAGTTTTTGTTGCTTGTATTTTCATTTTCCCACTCTGACATTTCCCAAATATAATAATATTTTTTAGGATCATGCTCACCAACGCCATTCATTCTATAAAAATTTAAACCGCTTTCGTTTTCATGACGACCTTGCGTTTCCCAGATCACGGGCATAAGTTCTCTATAAAAATGTCCCCATTCAATTGCCTGATCTTTTATATCTACTGACATGTTTCCCCAAGAGTCTGCACCACCTTTCCACCAAAATTGAGCAAGCGGTTTAGGTAATTGAAAATTAAAAACTAAAATTTATTTCCGATAACTACCCTTATACCAACTACCCTGCTTTTTTGGCTTAAATATGCTATAATGGTTGTGGATAAGTGGGTTATAGCGCCACCTTTCTAAATTTTCAATTTTTTAACCCCATGTCCATCTGCACTATCCACCACCTGAAACCCTATCTCTCTAATTTCCTCCCTCAACCTATCGCTTTCCTTCCAATCTTTTCCAGCACGGGCGGTTGCGCGCGCGGCGAGCAGTTTCTGAACTTCGTCCGGTATCGCTGTTTTAATGTTTTTGTATTTTAATGTTTTAATGCCAAGCCCCAAAACTTCATCAAATTTAAATAAAGTTCTTTTTTTCGCGGATACCGGATAATCGCTTTTAACCAAATTCCACATTAGCGCCAAAGCTTCCGGTGTGTTCAAGTCATTATTAACTAAATCTAAAAATTTTTGCTCGTATTCAGCGCAGCCGATTTTTGGCGCGTCTTTCCAGCTTTTAACAATGCCATAAAGCCGATCAAGACCGTTTTGCGCGGCTTCCAGCGCTTCCCAAGAGAAAGATAGTTGTTTGCGGTAGTGGGTTTGAAGCAAGAAGTAGCGGTAGGCGAGGGGAGAGATGTTTTTAGTTTTTAGGGTGTCTAAAGTTATAAAGTTAGAAAGCGATTTGGACATCTTGTCCTGAGCGCCAGTCGAAGGATTTGACATGTTTACAAATTCATTATGCAACCAATACTTAACCCATGGCTTTTTGCCGGTTGCGGTTTCTGATTGCGCGATTTCGTTAGTATGATGCACGGGGATGTGGTCTATGCCGCCGCAGTGGATGTCAAATTGTTTGCCAAGATATTTCATGCTCATGGCTGAACATTCTATATGCCAGCCCGGGAAACCCATCTTCTCAAAAGCCTTCCATTCCATTTGCCGTTTTTGTCCGGTTGGAGTAAATTTCCATAATGCAAAATCATGTGGATTTTTTTTCTCGCCCAATTTAACCCGCGCGCCCGGTTTTAAATTTTGCGTTTTTAAGTTAGCCAATTTGCCATAGTCATCAATTTTTGTCGTGTCAAAATATATTCCATCAGATGTCTCGTAAGTAACGCCCTTATCAATCAATTTTTGCACAAGTTTAATCTGTTCCGTAATATGGTCAGTAGCTCTGCACCAGATATCCGGCGCGAGAATATTCAAGTCAACGAGATTTTGCTGAAACGCTTTGGTATAAAATTTCGCGATTTCCCACGCGGTTTTGCCCTCTCGTTTCGCGCCTTTTTCCATTTTGTCTTCGCCTTCGTCAGCGTCAGAAGTCAGATGCCCGACGTCAGTAATATTCATCACGTGTTTTACTTTATACTTATTATATTTTAAGACTCTTTTCAAAACATCTTCAAAAACATAAGAGCGGAGATTGCCGATATGGGCGTAGTTATATACTGTCGGGCCGCAGGTGTATAGGCCGGCGTTGTTTTTTTTCAGCGGAACAAAATGAACATGCTTTCTTTTTTTCTTGATAGAGTATTGTAGAGTTTTAGCATATTTTGTGTTATAATGTGCGGGTATTATAGAATAACATAGCGCGCAAAGCAAGAATGTGGTATAATTCAGATAGTCTTAAGAGTCCATCATATGGGATTATTTAGCAAAACCGAAGCGTATCTTGGCGTAGACATTGGCGCGCATGGAATTAAATTGGTTGAATTGCATAAGACAAAAAGTCGTCCGCAGTTGTGGACTTACGGCATATTGGATCAAGCGCTCGATATTCATTTGCCGGAAAGAAGCAATGAAAAGAGTCCGGAAGATCTTTTGGCGAGTAAAGGAATTATTTTAGATAAGAAAAAAGAGGTCGCGAACACTGAATTAAATCGAGTGTATGATGAGCGCGTTGATAAATACGCCGGATTGTTGAAAGCTTTGTTGAAACAAGTAAAAACGACGACGACAAATGTTACCGCGAGCTTGCCGGTTTCATATATTTTTCAAGCGGTTTTAACCATGCCGCGCGTGGAAGATAAAGAGATTAGCAAAATTGTGGCCGCGGAAGTCGCAAAAATGCTGTCGCGGCCGGCGGAAGAAATGCAGGTTGTGCACCAGAAGATTCCGGAAACCGAGCCTGGGAAAGACAAAGTTCTGCGGATTTTGGTAACTGCCGCGCCGAGAACTTTGGTGGAATTTTATACTTTGATTTTTCAAAAAGCCGGTTTGCGCTTGCAAGAGCTGGAAACCGAAGCTTTCGCGCTGGAACGTTCATTGGTTGGTCATGACAAGGCGACAGCCATGGTCGTGGATATCGGGGCCGAGCGCACTAATTTTTTCATCATTGATCAAGGATTGCCTTTGACGCACCGCAGTATCAGCGCTGGCGGGTTTATGATTGACCGAATTTTAGCGCAGGAGTTGGGGATTGAGCCGGATTTGGTGCAGAAAATCAAGTATGATTTGGCTAAAATCAGAGAAAAAGTTAATAGCGCGGTTTTTGAACCGTTTTTGAATTTATTGATTAAAGAAATCGCTTACAGCTTTGATTTATTTTTGCACCAAACCGGAAATGAAGCGAAAAAACCGGAGAAAATAATTTTAACCGGCGGCAGCTGCGTATTTCCATTCATCGCGGAGAATATACAGAAAAATTTTCCCATGCGCGTGTTTATCGGCGATCCGTGGGCAAGGACAGTGTATCAAGACGGCTTGCGTCCGATTTTAGACAACATTGGTCCGCGAATGGCAGTCAGTCTGGGTCTGGCGATGCGAAACATAATTTAATTATCCACAAGCGGTTGTTTTTGTCTTTGCCACGGTTCCAATAATTTGCTATACTTAATTTAACGCCTGTTTTTCTTAATGTATGCCTTTGAAAAAGAAAGAAGCGGGAGGGAAAGCGCATGTTCTTTTGGTGGAGGATGACGCTTTTTTGTCAAACATTTATAAAACCAAGTTTGAGATGGAGGGATTTAAAATTTCCACCGCCGATAATGGCGAAGCGGGTTTGGCGGAAGTTAAAAAAAAGAAACCGGACATAATTTTGTTGGATGTTCTGATGCCGAAGATGGATGGTTTCGCGGTTTTGGAAAAATTAAAAGCTGATGAAGAGATAAAAAATATACCGGTAATCTTACTGACAAATCTCGGGCAAAAAGATGATGTGGATAAGGGGCTGGAAATGGGCGCGGCTGGCTATTTAATCAAAGCGCATTTTAAGCCGTCGGAAGTGGTGGATAAAGTGAAAGAGGTGTTAAAGTTGGAATGATATTCCGAACCAGAAAGGGAGAGGAATCTTTCATAAGAGAAATTATTTTAGACCATTGAACTGTGTGTTAAAACCGGCCGTGTAAGAAAGATTCCTCACCGCCTTTGTGGCGGTTCGGAATTACAAAAAATTTATGAAACCAATAACTCGAAAGGGGGTGAGAATATGAATAAGAAAGGTTTTACTTTGATTGAGCTTTTGGTCGTCATCGCTATTATCGGTCTGTTATCAACCTTGGCGGTGGTGGCATTAGGTTCAGTGAGAGAGAAGGGCCGAGACACAAAACGTTTGGCCGACCTTAAGCAAATCAGCACCGCTTTGGAACTCTATAACACTGAAAACAGCGCTTATCCGATTGTGTCTCCAGCGGCTACTTTGGGAGAAGGCAATTACGCTTGTTTAAACGCGAGTGGTTTCGCGGCTACCGGCTGTACTGTTCCGTTTATGGCAATTGTTCCGTCTGATCCTGGTAATGATTCTTACACCTATCTATCCGCCGATGGAACAACCTTTACCATTACTGCTACTTTGGAAGGCACGGTTGAGGGTTTGGAAGGTGCTACCACTGCTACACCGGGTGGTCTTCAATAATTGATTTTCCTGATAAATATTTATTTTGAAAATACGTTCTTATCAAAGAACGTATTTTCTATTTTTGATCTGTCATTGCGAGGAAGTTTACACTGAGCGAAGCGAAGTGAAGCAATCCAGGCATAAGCGTTTAACGAGTGGGGATTGCTTCGCCTGGGAAGGCTCGCAATGACAGTGCATCTATTGTCGCCCGGCTA
>JACRPD010000055.1 GCA_016214105.1 Candidatus Magasanikiibacteriota bacterium | reverse complement strand
CGCACGAAGGCATGTTGGTGAAGAAGGGTACAGTTACTTACAAAGTAGATGGTGGCGCGCTTAAAACAATTGACGGCACATTGCCGGCTTTTGTGGCAAAGTATGTCCAATCTCCAGCGGCGAGTGTCGTTGATGCTTTGGAAGTTTCTGACACCACGGTTACTGCCGCAAGCGTAACTGAAGATGCCGGGCAGGTAGAAGCCAGCACAACAACTACAGGTGGTACAGGCACAACTGGTACAACCGGTGGCACAACCGCGGCTGGTTCTTTGACCGTAAGCTTGGCAGCGGATACCCCGGCAAGTGGTTATGCAATGGCCGGTGGTTCACGCGTGCCGTTTACCAAGGTTGTATTTAAGGCAGGCGATGCTGATGTCACCATTGATTCATTCAAGGTAAAGCGCACAAATTCACCGGCAACTGATGGTGATTTTGCCACACTCAATGTTGTTACTCCGGAAGGCAATTTATTGAATGATTCCGGCAAGACATTAAACTCTGACCACGAAGTAACCTTTACTGAGAATATCACTATTGCTGCAAATACAAGCAAGACGTATACTTTAGTCGGTAATATGGATGCCGCGGATGGTTCAAGCACTTCATTTGTTGCTGGCAATGTTCCGAAACTGTCTATTACCTCTGTCACTTTAGTTGGCACAGGAACAGTCAGCGGTTTGCCAGTTGAAGGCAATGCTTTGACCACTAACGAGAGTTTGACATTGGCCAGCGCGACATTCGATAACAACACATCAATTGGTACACCGACCAAGCAGGTTGGCACCAATAATGTCTTGTTAGCAATCTTGAAGCTTACTAATGGCACTATCGGTTCAGATGCTAAGAAGATTCAATTTGAAAAGTTGACTCTTTACAACTCCGGCACTGTGGCAGATAATGATATCTCTAGCTTTAAGCTGAAATATAACAATGTTACACTCGCGACTGCGTCAATGGTTAACAAATATATCAACTTTGACCTTAGCGCGTGTGGAGACGATTGTATCCTTGACAAAGGATATGACCGCACTTTTGAGGTTTATGCTGACTTGACAGCCGGTTCCGGACGCACTATCAATCTTGATTTGCAGTATGCCACGCATGCCGCGATTAAAGATGTTACCAACGGCGTGTATATTACTCCGACTGATAGCGCGACTGCGATGACCAACACCATCACTGTTTCACAAGGTAAAATTAATGTTACCAAAGTGAACAATGTGCCGGCTGGTAATATTCCAAAGAACGCTACCAAAGTTGAGTTAGCTTCTTGGAACTTTAATGTTACTGGCGAGCCGATTGATGTTAGAACTCTCGTCTTTAAGATTACTCCGACAGGCACCGGTAAACCGGAAATGTTGGATGCCATGATTCTTTACGATAAAGATGGCAAGGCATTAATTGGCGGAGTTGACGGCGTTGGCGCTTCAGCCGCGACTGTTGGCTACGCGACATCTACCGATACTTTCACCTTAAATCCAGGTGATAATATCTTGACCTTAAAAGGCACGGTTGACAACAACCCAGCGGCGGCTGATACTTTCCAGCTTGGTATTGACATGGCAAACTCCACAAACTTTATCGCGAGAGGCGTAAACAGCTCATTGGACATTACCTTGGGCACTTATGCCACTCCGTCAAGCGTGGTAGCCGCCAATACCAAGACAATACAGACAGCGGCTTTGTTAGTAACTACCTTGTCAACTCCGGCAGCCAAAACATACGCTCCGGGCACTAACGATGTCCGTCTGTGGGTGGATAAGGATGGCGACAGCTACAACGGCGCTGGCACATCGGTGGCCTTGACTGAGGTGGTTGCTGGTACAGACAGCGATGCTGGCGATGACGAAGACTATACTTGGAATTTGAGCGGTGATGACCAGTTTACCGTTAAAGCCGGAAAAAAATTACTCGTAGAAATTAAAGCAAATATTTCCGGTGGCGCGACAGCTGGCACACACCAGATTGATGTAAATACTGCTAATGATGTTACCGGTACTGGCCAAACGACCAAGACTCAGGTAGCCGAAGTAATTAGCAGCGCTAGCGCTAATGCGCTCACAGTCGGCACAGCCGGCGGCACAGTTGAGGTTTCTCTCGCTTCTGACAGCAAGACATCTCAATTATATGCCGGCGGCACGACAGTTGAGTTAGCCGCTTTCAAGTTCTATTCAACCAGCACAGAAGATGTTGAATTGGATTATTTGTATCTGACTCAAGTTACAACTGATACCAACTCGTCTTCTTTCAAAGATTACGATGAAATTTGGTTTGAAGATTCTGCTGGTGTTGAAGTCGCAGGCACCAGAATGTCGCCAACAAGCACTAAACCGTATATTGATTTCAGCGAAAACGCGTTTATTGCCAAAACATCTAATTCCAGCGGCGATATTATCTACTTGAAAGGTAAATTAGCCGCAGTTGGCACTGGTTATAATGGAGTTTCCGGGCATTATCTTGGTTATAAGATTAATGCCGCCGCTGATGTGGTCGCCAAAGGAGACCTGAGCGGTTCTGGTTCAACAGAGTACCTGTCTTCCAGCGCTGCTCCGACCGGAAATAGCATGTATGTATACAAGTCATATCCGGTCTTTAAGAAAGTCAGCGTTGACAGCACCAAGTTGTCAAATGGCACCAAAGATCTGTTCAAATTCACTGTTACCGCGGTTAATGCTGACATTGCTTTGAACGGCTTTACCTTTGATATCGCCACTACGACTGCTTATGTCGCGGCCGGCACTTGCTATCTCTACGATATCACCAATTCCAACAATGAGTTGCAAGTGAACGAAACTGGTGGTTGCGAAACCACTGATAGCGCGGCTAACGATGGCGTAACTTCCACTTTCTACTCCACCGGCGTGGTGTTGAAGCTTGTCGGTTATGCCGATAACTGGGACACGAATTATTCAGCTGACGAAATCACCGTGTCCAAGAACGTGCCTCGTACCTTTGTTTTGAGAGGTAATATTACAGGCGCGACGACTGGCGCATCCGTTTCAACCGCTGTGGCTGGCGACGGCGCGCTTATGGCTAATCTCAGTACTCTAATGAGTTATCCGGGCAACATATTCTCTCAGACGCACGATGACTTCATATGGTCTGACAAGAATAATGGCTCTCATACCATTAGCACGAATGACTGGACAAATGGTTACTTAGTGTCTGGATTGTCTTCTACAACCAGCACCCAGGAAACCGTGGCTTTCTAGTCTCTCGGTTAGTCAGTCAAAAAGCAAACACTCCGCCATCTTGGCGGAGTTTTGCTATTGTTAAAAAATTGTAATCATGTTATATTGTTTTTGATTACTAATCAAAATTATATGTCTAGAAAAAATATTTTAATTCTTTTAGCCGTTGTTTTGCTGTTAGTCATTGCCGGCATTTATTATTGGAGCAATCAGAAGGGCGTTTCAGTCGCGGAGCTGATAAATCCAAAAACAGAGGAGAGTTTAAATTGGGATGATCCAGATGAAGTGTTTAACATCAAAGCGCCGGATGATTTTGACGCCGCGCGTCTGGAACGGTTGGAAGAAAAAATCACCAGCTCAAAAAATTTATATCAAAATCAAAAAAATGACACCTGGACATGGATAGTGATCGGCAATATGTACGAGTTCGCTCATGATTATGATCGAGCCATCGGCGCTTATAAAAAAGTAGTGTCAATGAATGAGTCAGAATATATCTCGCGCATGAATCTGGCCTATATTTATGAGAATCAAAAGAAAGATTTTGCTTTGGCAGAACAATATTACAAAGAAGTTTTGAATTTAACCGAGGGCAACCCGACAAGCTATATCAACCTTGCTAAACTATATGAATTTAAAATGGAACGCGTTATTGACGCGGAAAAAATATATACTGACGGATTGGCAGCCACGGGAGACAATCCGGATTTGATAGTCGCGTTAATCAGGTTCTACCAGAGGCAGGACATGAACGACAAGGCAGTAGAACAAGCAAAGAAACTGTTGAAATTTTTTCCGGATAATGAAGCATACCAAAATGATTTTGGCGGGTTAATTAAATAAATTTTTTTGTGACAAGATATCTGGTGCCGTTTAAGAAGATGTGCATTCTGGCAACCTTTTTGGTTCCATTTGTTTTGATTCCTTCCAAATTTATATTTCCTTTCATTGTGCCCAAAATAATAATTTTTCGCGCCATTGTCTTGTTGATGGCCGGAGGGTATGTTTTGCTTTTAGCTAGCAATTGGCGGGAATACCGGGTCAGATTTACTTTGATGAACGGGGCGGTCGGGCTGTTTTTTTTAGGTTTCGCGATTTCTACTTTTGCCGGCGTTGATTGGTATAAAAGTTTTTGGG
>JACRPD010000015.1 GCA_016214105.1 Candidatus Magasanikiibacteriota bacterium | reverse complement strand
GTTTAATGTACCTCGGTAGCGTATTTAACTCCGCTATGGCGGAGAGCTACTGTCTACGGTGTTGATATACTACCAAAAACCCAAATAACTGTCAAGGCTTGACAAACTATCTCAAATATGGTATAATTATCTGTTAAAAAATAACGCTTTAATAAGCCAAATTTAATCATATGCGTATTGCCATGATCGGACAAAAAGGCATGCCGGCGAAATTCGGCGGCGTGGAAAGGCACGTACACGAACTGTCAGTACGCTTGGTTAAGGTTGGCAACAAAGTTACTGTTTATAGCAGAAAATGGTATACCAATGACAAAGATGGAAAAATCCACGGGGTAACAATCAAACACCTGCCGTCCATCCGCACCAAACATCTTGACGCCATCACCCACTCTTTATTGGCGACTTTGGATGCGATTAAAAATAAATCTGATGTCATTCATTATCACGGTGTCGGCCCTTCCCTGGTGTCTTGGATCCCGCGTTTGTTCGCTCCGCGGATAAAAGTGATTACCACTTTCCATTCCATTGATAGAAAGCATGAAAAATGGGGGCTTGGCGCGCGATTGATATTAAAAATTTCCGAATGGACCGCGTGCAAATTCGCGCATGAAACCATCGTCGTCTCCCGCACGATTGAGCAGTATTGCCGCGATGTGTATGACACGCAAACAACTTACATACCGAATGGAGCTTCGGAGTGCCGCCCGACAAAAAAAACTGATAAAATAAAAAAGTGGGGGCTGAAGCCGCAAGAATATGTTTTGATGGTCTCCCGCTTAATTCCGCACAAAGGCGCGCATTATCTGATTGACGCTTACAATGAAATGTGTTGGGAAAATTCCATCCCCGCGAATAAAAAGCTGGTGATAGTCGGCGACGGCCATTACACTGACAGTTACGTGAAGAGACTCAAGAAAATGGCGGCAAAAAATCCAGACATCATATTCACCGGCTTCCAAACCGGAAAGTCGCTGTCTCAACTCTACTCTCACGCCTGTCTAATGGTCCACCCTTCTGATAACGAAGGCACGCCAATCAGCGTGCTGGAAGCGATGAGTTATGGCGTGCCGGTATTATTGTCAGATATTATTGAACACCGCGAAATTGTCAGCAATCCAAAATTTCTCTTCGCGCGTGGTGATGTAGAGTCCCTTAAAGAAAAATTAAAGTGGTTGTTGTGTTCCGACAAAGAAGCCGGCGCTAAACAGATTAAAATTAACTACGCAACAGTCAAACAAAATTATGATTGGGACAATATCGTGCTTGATGTCGTAGAAGTCTACATGAAACAAATCCTCACTCCTGCATGCGAACCCGTACCAGCAGAATAAAGACCGCCCCTCGACAAGCTCAGGGCGGTCTTTTAAAACCCCCCGCTCATCGCCACCACATCATCTTTCCCGTCAAAATCCACATCCGCGGACAAGACTTCAACCCCAGGCGCAGTAAATGTTTGATAAGCGAAAAATTCTGAACCAATCTGTTTGCCGTCAGCGCTAAAGACTTTAATAATGGGCATCTTCCCTTCCCCGGCGCCGACAATTACCTCGTCTTTCCCATCGCCATTAACATCTCCCCCTGTCACGTTCACGCCGCCGCGAAAACTTTTTTCAAACGCCAGCCAGCTGGCCAGAGGATAAAATTGATAATTATAAAAATACACTTTCGGTTCAACATTCTTGCCAGCGCCAATTAGCAACTCTGATTTTTTTCCGCCATCAGTGTTGGCTACGGCCAAACTGTAACCGCCGGAATAATTAACGCCAAACGGATACCAATCCTGCTTCATCTTGCGGCCATGGCGGGTATAAATTTTTATCGGCGCCGGGTAGCCGTCAGACGGAGCCACATAAACTTCCTTAAATCCATCGCCATTCAAATCGCCGATGGCCACGCGCAACTCACCGGCGTAATTGATTGTGTATGGATAAACCCGCATATAAATTTGTCCGTCGTCGCGCCAGGCCATGATGCGATTGTTATGCACAACAAGTAAATCGCGCTTGCCGTTGCCATCCAAATCAATGTGCGCGATTTTATCCCCGCCCTTGTATCCGTCTTCAAAAACAAAAAACCCATTACGAACGCGATTGCCCGCGCTATCAAAAAAACGCAAGAAATCTCCGTTGCGAAACAGTACGTCGTCAACGCTGGAAAAAGTTTTTAACAAAACCCGGCCGTCATACTCATCTATCGTCACTTCGGTTACGATTGATCCGTCATTCACCACCGCGTCCTGCGTCCCGTGGATTTTTTCATATTCCCCGCCCAGATCAACGACTTCTTTGCCGGCTGTGCTGTTAACTATCGCCAAACCATTTTTAAAATCTCGACGCCAAACATCGGCTTGATATTCATTAAGTTGTTTTTTTGAACTGGCCGGACTGATTGGCTTGCCCAGACTGACGCCGTACTCATCATACCACCAAAGCTGACCATGATCTTTGTCGCCATAATCATAAGAAAAATAGCCATCTTCCAACAAAGCGCTGGCCAAACCGTATCGCATTTGCCGATAATTATCACTCCCTCCGGCATTCGCGGTGTTAGTGTTTATAATCGTCAACAGTGGCTGTTTATTGCTTGACTTATTCGCTTTCCAGCTCCGCATTATTTTCCCCCACTCGCCGCTATTGTCCCAGCGTAAAGGAAAGGTTTCAAACATTCGGCCATTAACAGCTGACTGCAAAAGCGGGCTGGAAGAACCATTGATGACAATATATTTTGTTTTCAAATTAACGCGCGCGTAATCCAACAAATATTCGGTGCGCGACAGCCATTCAGCGTCTAACCAAGCCGCGCTGTCTTTTTGACCATCGCCGTTCAAATCAATATTGCCGCCATTCACCCATGATATGCCTTCTGACACCATATCAAAAAACACGCCGTCAACTTCCTCACTGTTCAAAATATAATTCCGCGTAAAATCCACCAAACGCCTTGACCACGCCGGATCCATATTAATATCCGCCAGATCCGGCCAATGCGAAATTATTTTCCCTTGCGGATCTTTCAGCCACCAGCTATCGGCAATCGGACGGAGGTTTTTGAAAAGCGAATATGGCTTGTCCCAATATTTGGTGTTGAAGCTCTGCGACGGCACGTAAGCGAGAATAATTATATCCGAATTTTTCTGCCTGATTTGTTTTATCGCTGTCGGATGAAGATTAATCTGATCAGGAGTTAAAATCAATAAATCATAACGGCTGATTTGGCTGATAAAACCGGAATCATCTTTTAATTCGGCCAAATAATAATTGGCTAAAAACGGCGCGGCTTCAACCGGAGAATAATAAAAAAAAGACAGGACAAAAAATACCCCTGCCAAGAAAAAACGTAAACTAGTTTTTTTTGCCAGCCGCTTTTTCATACGCTTTAATCAACTCTGACCAATATAAATCCGCGTTATAATTATTTTTTACGTGATTAAACAGCGCTTGCCTCGCCAGCTTTCTTTTTTCCACATTCAGCTCAAGCCAATATTTAATTTTCTCCGCCATTGCTTTAATATCATCGGGGTCAAACAGCATTGCCTCCGACAAAATTTCAACAAAACCCCCGCGATTGCTCGCCAAAACCACTCTCCCCAGCCCCGCGGCTTCAACCGCGCTCAACGGACAATTTTCATACCATAATGACGGCAAAACTATCAGCTTCGCGCTTTCAACCAATCGTTCCAATTCCGACCAAGTTTTATAACCCAACAGACTAACGTTCACCAAATTTTCGTTTCTAACTCTTTCTTTCAATTCTGACTCTAACGAACCGGCGCCGGCAATCTTAAATTTTACATCAGGCAGAAATTTAGCCGCGGATAATAAATTTTTCAAACCCTTTTCTTCGGAAAGACGACCGGTAAATAAAACCCCTTCCCCTTCCGCCTCATTAAATTTGAATTGGTTCATCGGCAAAACATTTGGGATAAAAACAAGTTTCTCGGCCGGAAACCCGTCAACAATAAATTTACCTTTCAAAAATTCGCTGGACGGAATATACAAATCAATCATTTTTTTGTAACCGCGCCAAGCGACAAAATACGCCTCAAGCATCCCGAGCAGACTGCGCCAAAAACCGCCGAGACAGTCGTGCAAGACGCAGTTATAATACCTGCCGCGCGTATTCCTCTCGCAAATTTTTCCGTCATGAAATAAATTGTAATTGGGGCTGATAAGCTTGTAATCATGCAAAGTCATCACTGCCGGTATTTTATGTTTTCGCGCGACATCAACCAAAGAAAAAGAAAGTTGGTGATAGATATTATGGAAGTGAATTAAATCCGGCTGGAAATCGCGGACAAGCTTATCAAATTTTTTTTTCGCTTCAAAATTATAAATCATCTTACCGGCGGCTTTCAGTTTTTGCCGCAAACTATTCGCGCCGTCATAATCAACATAATCCGCGAAATATTCATTCTCAATAATATTCCGCGGATGACGCATGCCGAAAATCTGTACTTGATGCCCGTTTTTCTCCAACAAATTTTTAGTTAAAAAAACCATGCGGTCCGCTCCTCCGCGTATGTACCAAAATTTATTAACCAATAGAACTTTCATAATAATTTATTTTTTACTATCCAGCCAAAAACTTGAAACGGATGTTTTCGCATGGCCGACCGCGCGGTGCAAATCATCCAGACCGGAATATTTTTGGCATTAACCAGTTTTCGCTTTTCCTCCATTTCATCTGAACACCAAAATTGTCCAAAATTAACTATCTCTTTAATATTACCTAACTTTATATTATGCACGACCGATGGATAAATATCGCCGCTCGGATCCAAAAAGAAAAAGTCGCGTCCCGGGGCATGAGATAAAATTGGATTTTTACTGCTGACAAACTTGCACATGCCGTAAGCGAAATACGCGCGCAACCAACGTTTTAGATTGAAAGTTTTTAATTCCTGTTTAATCAAATACTCGTACTGTTTTTGCAAAGATTCAACGCTCGGATTTTGCACATTCTGTTTGCCGCCAAAATAAAATTCCGAACTCTGCGCGTAACTGTGGGTAAATTCAATGTCCAGTTCACGCGATAAATTATAGACTTTGGATAAGTGCTCAATGTTCATGTTTGTGGCAGTGTAGGCCAGACGAAGATTTCTCATTCCCAACTCTTTTAATTTCTTTACCGTGTCAATCGCCCGGTCAAACCCGCCGGGGATTCCACGCATTTGGTTGTGCGTTTCGCCGATGCCGTCTATGGAAATCGCCGCGCCAATATCCGGCTTAATCGCCAACACCGCTTTCATCTGCCGAATAATTAAATCCGTGGCAAAACCGTTGGAAGAAATCACCATCCGAGCGCGCGGGACCGCTTTTTTTAAGTTCGTAATGATTTGCGGCAAATCAAGGCGCAAAAACGGCTCCCCGCCGGAAATATTTATATCGCGCAAAGACGCTGGCAGTTTCAAAAACTCCATTGGCAGTAATTCCGGCTGATTTTTCAGTTTCCAAATATCGCACATCACGCAACGGGAGTTGCAGTTGTAGGTGATGGCAAGGACGCAGTCTACGGGTAAATGCGTTTTCGTGCTTACAGTCATAGTAAAATTTAAAATGAAAACATCAAAATGGAAAATTGCGATTGCGAACTGAAATAAAAACTATTTTTTGCCCTTTAGCGTTAAGATACTTGCGGCTAACACTTTGGAAATCTCAACCAACTCTTCCAGCAACCATTTGATTTCTTTTGAATCTCCTTTGTTTAAATCTCTTAACAAACAGATCCACACTTTTGATTCATTGGCTGATTTTAAAGAATGATTAAAATAATTGATAAAATCTTTTTTGGAACTAGCAATTTTACACTATCATTTTCCATTTTGATTTTTACATTTTAATTTTCACGTCAGCTATTTTCCATTTTGATTTTTACATTTTCCATTAATAGCAGTCCCGCCCCCACCCAATAATACGCCATTAAACTCCTAAACTCAAAATACGGACCGAAAAAGCCGACAACCACCACGCCGACAGTCGCGCCAACCATTCCCGCGGACCACAATCGCGCGAATCCATCACTAGAATTTTTATAAATATTTTTCGCGGTTTTGATAATAACAATAAACATTCCCGCCCAAAAAATCAAACCTACTGTCCCAAATTCACCCCAGATGCTAAACCAGCTATTATCAATTTGGCCGTAAATGTCCTGAATGCCGAACGGCAGGCGCAGACGGTTATAGACCTCGGTGTTTAATAGCGCGGCTGCCGCTCCCCCGCCGTAATTCCCGGGTCCAACTCCCCACAACGGCGACGCGGGCACCACCATTCGCGGAGTATTGATAATAAAGAAAATCCGGCCATAACCATCATAACTATTCTGCCAAGCCCGCAAACTTACCGCTTCAAACATCCGTTCGGCCAGTGTCTGCCGCGACTTTTCCGTAATTTGCGACACATTATCCCGCGCCCAAGCGAATCCGATTAAATACCCGGCCAACAGCACTGTCAAAAATCCAAAAACATACAAGACCTTTTTGTCTTTATACAAAAACCAGCCAATGGCGACAATTCCAAAAACAAACGCGAGCCAGCTCGCGCGCGACATTGTTAAACCTAAAACCAAAACACCGACAAAAAAACCGCACCACAAATAAGATTTGTATTTGGTATTTTTTAAATGATAAACAAATGGAAAAGCTAATAACAACCCGACCGCCAGCCAGCTACCCAACTGATCATACCTGCCAAGAGTCGAAAACACGCGCGAACCCGGGGCCCAAGATTGTTCCAACCCCCCTACTGCCGCTAAACCGCCGATAGTAACCGCCGGAGAAAAAAATAAATACCTGTCCAACGCCCCGTTGGAAAAATATTGCGCCAGCCCGATTAAAACTTCCAACCCCAAGACAATCGCGCCAACGTTGACAATTTTCTTGATGACACTTTCTTCACAACGCAGAAAAATTATAATAAATATCAGCAAAACAAAACGCAAAAGCTGGCGCATGCCTAAAAACCAAATCATTGGACTATACCAGTTAAAGAGCAGAGAAATCGCCCCGATTCCGACAAAAGCCAACAGCCATTTGTTTATTGCCAAACGCGGCCATAACTGTTTCGTGTTTTTTGCATAAAAATACCAGGTAAAAAAGAAAAAACTATAAATCAAAACTTCCGGAAGATATTTTATGTAACCATAAGCCCAGATTGGCGCGTAACGCAAAATCAAATTTTCCAATGGTAGCCAGACAAGCAAAAAATAAATCAGCCAGTAGGGTTTTTTCATGGCAAAAAGCAGGAGGAAGCTGAATACAAAAACCAGGATTAACAAAAATAATCCCCATAAATCAATCGGTGAATTAAGCAAGAAATCGCTCATAACGAGGGTATTATAGCAAAAAACTGGCTAGGAGTCAAAAATAAAAGATACCAATGCTGAGTTAATAGACACTTTGGTGGGGCTAAAAAATTACTTTTGTGGCATAATGTAGATAAAAATTTAACCTAAAATACATATGCCTTCAAAAAAAGTGCCCAAAATGCCTTGATTGCAAGGTAAAAAAGAATGGTAAAAGAA
>JACRPD010000014.1:14890-18686 GCA_016214105.1 Candidatus Magasanikiibacteriota bacterium | reverse complement strand
CAAAACGCGGTGGTTGGTGAATAATATCCAACCGAGAAAATCCAAGCCGGAAGCGACTGTCTTAATAAAAATTTTGTTTGGATGAAGCGTGAGTAATAGCTCGTTTTGTAAAAAATTTCTAATCTTAGATACCTGTTCTTCCAGCCACTGCTTATCGTGAGATAAAAGTATAAAATCGTCCGCATAACGGATGTAATATTTTGCTTTCAGTTTGTGTTCTATAAATTTGTCAAGAGTGTTTAAGTAAATATTCGCGAACAATTGCGATGTCAAATTTCCGAGTGGCAAACCACACCTGTCATCGCTGTTTGAAAAACTCCCAATCACCTCGTTCAACAACCACAAAACATCTTCATCCGAAATATATTGTTTTAAAATTTTTAACAAAACATTATGATTGACACTGGCAAAAAACTTTTTAACATCGCATTTTAGTATCCAGCAGGTACGTCTCTAACCGAGGCTTTATGGATATGCCGGCGTTTAGGGTCATTGACATAAAAACTCTCGTAACCGCCGTGACGATAAGTATGATTTGCCAAATCTTGGTGAAGTGTTACAATGTTATCCATTAGATTGCGGGAGAATATTTGGACATCGGCTTTCTTTTTCTTGCCGACCACTGTCGCGGAGGCGGGAACAAATATGCCTGCGGCCGCCAATGCCACTGCCCTTAAAATTCTCTCGGGGCTGAACCGAATTCGGAGACGTTATCTCCATAGACACAAGCACGGGGTGTAAAAGAAATTGGCACTGCCGGCCAAAATCAGTAGACTTTGGCATCTCGCAACACAGTACTCGCGCATTATACAAAGTTGTTATATAAAAAGCAAGAACCCCCAGCGCGAAGCACGAGGGTTCAGGGGTTCGGGTGTCCGAGGTACCGTTTGGTACCAAAGACACCACATGTTTTCACAGGTCGGCGGACTACCCCAAGTCCACCACCCCCAGAGCGAGACAACCAACGACGCCGCTAGCAACGAGCCAGCCCCAGTGGACGCAGCCCAAGCCAACGCGAACGAAGCCGCCGAGAGCGAGTCGGTCGCCACCGTCGCGGAGGCGGGCATTAGTGCGCGCCCACAATCCATTCAACGGGACGCGTTCGCCGGTCTGGTTGTAGTTTGTCAGGAGGATGCCAGACAGAGTGGACGGCTCGCCGAAGGAGTTGAAGAAGTGAGCCGGCAGGCCGTACTTCTCCCGCAGTTTGGCCAGCAAGTCCATCTGCTTGTCCACACTCTTGCTCAAACTGTCAGGAACCAATCGAGGCGGGCAGAACAACAGAGAGTCAGCGGTGGGCTTGTCGTCAAAGTCCCAACTCTGGACGGGCTGAAATTCCTTGTAGCAGGAACCCAGCATCGGCGCGTGCGACTTCAGTGTGAAGCTGGCGCGAGACGTCCAGAATGGGGAGCCGTGGTATCCGAAGTGATCCACCGCGCACTTCAGTCCAGCCTCACAGAGATTGCTGGCATCATTCTCGCTCATCACGGCACCGAACGCGGCGACGACCGATGCCTCGCCGACCAGCCGGGTGAAGTACGGAATCGAAACGTCGTCCGTATCGACCACCTTCATAAATTTGGAACCTGCCAGCACCTCGTCCACAGTGGCTCCAGTACGCTCCACCTTGTGGACCAAAGCCGCCAACTGCCCAACCGTACGATCCTTTACTCTCATCAACGGACTAGCCATGACGAACCTCCTCTGGGCTTTTTTATCGCCCAAAAGTTTTCCCTATACCCGGGATGGGTTCCCTCCCCACTATAAGAAGAGCTTCCGCCCTGCTTTTTCAAACAAAGCAAAAGCTCTTCTCATTTTTTTCCCTTATTTTAAGTTAAATTGATTGTAAAGTCAGCCCGAGGCTGATCCGCCTTAGGCGGAAACGAACAAAGTATTATACCATATTTTCAATCTTATGTCAACCCCTCGGCTACGCTCGGAATAAAGGTTACAGATCCATTCTAAACTCCTTCCCATAGTCCTCAAACCCCAACTTTTTGTAAAATTCATGAACTTCAACGCGGGAATACCGGCTGGTGCCAATTAATTTATAACACCCCAATTTTTTTGCTTCTTCAACAACACTCTGAACCAATTGCCTGCCCAGCCCTGAACCGCGATAGCTCTCGTCCACAAATAAATCTTCTAAATAACCATACGGCTCTTTGTGCAGGTTATTATAAATTAAATATAAATAAGCCCGCCCGGCAACTTTACCGTCTTTCTCAATCGTAAATTTAATTGCTTTTGATTTTATTTCTTGTTTTTTTATCTCCATATATCTCAATTTATCTCAGTTTATTTTTATCACCAATCACCTCGCGTAAAATTTTTCCCAATTTATCACTGCACAAACAGCCGTCTTCTTTTCTATAATCCATTCTAATAATATTCATCCCCGCCTGATTTTCTTCATCATCTGTAAAAACTTCCCAGCCTCTTTTTTCGTTAACGGCCTTTTGCGCATCACTTAATTTAGTATTGCTAAGCAAAGTCAAATCCAGCTTTCGAGGCAAATACTTTTCAAGAGTCCGGATGGCGTCGCTGACCGTGGTCGGGCCGGTTTCGCCATTTTTGATATACGCGTTGCCCATAGCAAAGAGGAGTTTTGCTTTTGATTGCGCGATAGATTCTTTTACTCCCGCCGGTAAAATAGCGGCGATTATGCTGGTGTAGATACTGCCCGGACTAAAAATAATATAATCAGCCCCAACCAGCGCTTCTCGCGCTTCAGAATAAACCTTCCCGGCCGGCTTTAACCACGCTTTCTTGATTTTCAAAGACCAATCATAATTTGGCTTATCAATCAACACTTCGGTTTTTATTATCTGCCCATTTTCCAATTCCACGCACAGATCGGTTTGTTCTAAAGTCGCCGGATAAACATGGCCAACCGCTTCCACGCTTTCTTCCAGCGCCCGCGCCGCTGACATAAAATCCTCGGCATATTTACCGGCCAGAGTTAAAACCAAATTGCCCAAATTGTGTCCGGCCAATTTACCGGCGCCGGAAAACCGATTGTTGTAGAAAATTTTTCTTAAAACTCTATAGTCATACAACGACAGCGACAATATCGCGCGCAAGATATCGCCCGGCGGCAAAGTATTAAATTCCTGCCGCAAACGACCGGAAGATCCGCCGGAGTCGCTCATAGAAATGACGGCGGAGATGCCAAAAATATCGCGATGTTGTTTCAACGCCTCCAGCGCTATCGCGCTGCCATTACCCCCTCCGATGGCTACCACACGCTTCTTGGACATAATTTGTAATTTTATCACAACAATTTAGCCACCGCCATGAGGCGGGGTCCCGCCGTAGCGGGACAATTTAATAATTTAACAATAACTCACTCAACGGTTACTGATTTGGCCAAATTCCTCGGTCGATCCACATCTCTGCCAAGCAAAACAGCCATGTGATACGCGAACAACTGCAAGGGAATCGTGTTTAAGAGCGGTTCAAGCAACTCCATAGTCTGCGGAACGTAAATAACATCATCAGCCAAACTCTGGGCTTCGGTATCGCCCTCGCTGGCCAGCAAAATCACTTTTGATTTGCGCGCGCGGACTTCTTCAATATTACTGCGCATTTTTTCATAAAGCTGGTTCTTTGTCATTATCGCCAGCACCGGAAATTCCGGAGACAACAAAGCGTTAACGCCATGTTTCATTTCTCCGGCCGGATAGGCCTCGCTGTGAATATATGAAACTTCTTTGAGTTTATGAGAGCCCTCCAATACAACCGGATAATTTATGCCCCGGCCAAGAAAAAGAAAATTTTTATAACCGCTGTATTTTTC
>JACRPD010000014.1:0-14876 GCA_016214105.1 Candidatus Magasanikiibacteriota bacterium | reverse complement strand
TCTCGCTTTGCTCCAAAATTTTATTCATTTTTTCAGGGATTTCCATAAGCGCGTGAATCAAACGCTGGCCGGTCGCGAGCGTCGTGTGGCGCAAACGGCCAAATTGCAAAGCGTACAAAATCATTATTACCGACATGTTAATATAGGCCTTGGTGGAAGCCACGGCTAATTCCGGTCCGGCGTGAATATAAGTGCCGGCGCCGGTTTCGCGGGCAATGGTGGAACCGATAACGTTCACAATTCCGCGCACAAACGCGCCACGGCGCTTGGCCTCGCGCACCGCGGCCAAAGTATCAATGGTTTCGCCGGATTGCGATATCGCGAAAACCAAAGTGTGTTCATCAATCACCGGATCGCGGTAACGAAATTCCGATGCCACGTCAACTTCCGTTGTAATGCCGGCCAAACGTTCAAACGCGTACTTGCCAACCATGGCCGCGTAATAAGCCGTGCCGCAGGCAATCAAAATTATACGATGTATCCCGCGCATTTTTTCTTCAGACATATTTAATCCGCCCAAATGCGCGGCGCCGTCTTCTAAATTCGTTCTGCCGCGAATCGCGTCTTCCAACACCATCGGCTGATCAAAAATTTCTTTCAGCATAAAATGCGGATAACCCTGTTTTTGCGCCTGCTCGTCATTCCAGTCAATTTCTTCCACGCATTTGGCGACAGATTCGTCTCTCAAATTATAGGTTTCAAATCCGGTACGGCTGATCTCCGCGATCTCGCCGTCGTTTAAAAACGCTACTTTCTTTGTATAAGCCAATAATGGCGTGGCATCGCTGGCGATATAATACTCTTGTCCTGAGCTTGCCGAAGGATCGCCATCTCCGATTCCCACAACTAACGGACTGCCTAAACGCGCGGCAATAATTTTATCCGGATGGTCCGCGTGCATTACCACTAAACCATAAGTCCCGCGCGTATGCATCAACGCTTTTTCCACCGCGTGGCGCAAGTCGCCGGTGTAATGTGATTCAATCAAATGCGCCAAAACTTCCGTGTCGGTTTCTGATTTAAAATCATGTTTCGCGCCCAAATGCTCTCTCAACTGACGATAATTCTCAATAATGCCATTATGCGCGATGATTAGTTTTCCATCGCAGGCAAAATGCGGATGCGCGTTTTCTTCGGTCACGCCGCCATGGGTTGCCCAGCGGGTGTGCGCGATGCCAATCGTGCCTTTTAATTCTTTATCTATACTCTTAAGTTTGTCAGCCAAGGCATCAATTTTCCCCACAGATCTCACTCGCAATATTTCTTTATCATCGATCACCGCGATTCCGGCGCTGTCATAACCGCGATATTCCAAACGACGCAAACCTTGCAATAAGATTGGCAATGCTTCTTTGTTTCCGATGTAGCCGATAATTCCACACATAGGATTAATTTTCAATTTGTAATTTTTAATTTTAAAACAATTTTCAATGTTTCAATTTTTAATGCCGAGTAACCAAGTTTTTTTATTCTCCTCCCAATTCGGCTTCTTTCCCAGCTTCTCTTTCAATAATTCAAACACTTTTTCTCTCTGTAAAATATTTTTTTCTTCCAATAGTTTTGATAGCAATCCCAAAAAAAACATATTATAACTTTGCTGTGACACATTATTTTTCGCCAATACATCCTTATGCTCGCCAATGTCATAATTCATAATTCTTGATTCGTAATTCCTCACTCGTTCGCGCGCCTGCGGCGAAAGTATAACCGCGATGTCCGGCTTGCTAAACTTCGGATACGCGATTTCGTTGTCGGAAATCTGAATAAACGCCAGCGACACGCCACCCCGCTGTTCCAAGCCATAGTTGGGAATGTGGCTGACGAAAAATCCGCGTTGAATCGCCGCGCGGCAAATCAAATCAGACATCAGCTGGATGCCTTGCCCGCCATCGCCGGAGAGTAATATTTTTAATAACATACTAAGTTTATACGTCCCCTCTCCTTGTAGGAGAGGGTAAGGGTGAGGTCTCTCCGCTCGTTGAGACCCCCTCCTGACCTCCCCGTTCGGCTGAGCGCTCACGACGAAGCCCTACGAGGGGGAGGGATAACAACACCAATTAAAACTCACCCACCTTAAACACCCTCTTCATCTCCTCTACTCTCTCATTCGTCTCCGCGCCCTTTGTCCGCCAGTTGGTGGGGCAGAAAGATAACACTTCAACCAGCGCGAAATTACTAGACTGACAGGTATCAATTGCTTTATTTAAATACTCGTTTAACTGTTTGATATCATTAACCGCGGCGCGGGCCAAATACGCTTTGGGCGATAAGCCGCGAATCATTTCCGGCCCCAATACTGCCGGTTGATCACTGCCAGCCGGAGAAGTGTCGGTTTTCTGGCCAACCATGGTTGTTGGCGCCATTTGGCCTCCGGTCATCGCGTAAACCGTGTTATTGACAACAACCACCAAAATCGGATCATTGCGCATGGCCGCCCACAACAAGCTTTGCAAACCAATTGCGTAAGCACCGCCGTCGCCGACCAAAGCGATTGATAATAATTCCGGCTTGGCGCGATTAAGACCCACCATTGTCGGTACCACGCGGCCATGATGAGTTTGAAAGGTGTTAATCGGCAACGCGTCCCATGCCAAAAGCGAACAGCCGATATCCAAACCCAACGCAGTTTTTTTGTCCAGCTTTTTGTCTTTTAAAATAGTATGCAAAAACCGCAGTACCACCGGATACCCGCAGCCCGGACAAAATTTAGCTTCCTTGGACATATAAATTTATAATAATTCGGATAATACGGATAATCCAGATTTACGGATAAACAGCAACACTCTCATCTGTATATCTGGATTATTAAAATGATTCAAACAATTTAACAATTTCATCACTCCCAATCCCCTCCGCCGGCTTATACAATCCGTCAATTTCAACAGATACATCCAAATTTTGTTTCACCAAATCTCTCAACTGCCCCATACTGGACTCAACCACCCAAATCTTTTTTACTTGTCTCGCCAAATCGTTCAACTCTTTCGCCGAAAACGGACTCAAAGTAATCGGCCGAAATAATCCAACTTTTTTACCCTGGCTCTGCAAAATATCCACTGCCTCTTTCGCCGCCCCGGCCACAATTCCATGCGCCACAATCAATATCTCACAACCTACAACTTTATAACTTACAACTTTTACAACCTCGTCCGCCATTTTTTCAAAATCTTTTTTATCTCGCGCCAGCTTCTCTCCCAATTCTTCTTCAAAAGTATATATATTTCTAATATTTTTTTGCGTGTTTTCAGAAATAATCGGCTCTGCGGAAAAATTCTTAATTTTAAATCCCAAATCCACCAACTGTCTGGTCTTCATTAAAAATCCGTCTGACAAAACTACTGCGGGAAAATTGTATTTCCACGCGTTATTAAACGCCAGACGCGTGTATTCATACAGCTCGGTCAAATTGCTCGGCGAATACACCAAACGCAAACCTTCGCCATTACCGCCGTGAATTGCCAGATTAACTTCCTGCTGGGAATAAATCACGGTGCCGGATGACGGACCGCCGCGCTGGACAATAATCACCACTACTGGCAAACGCATGCCATCAGCCATACTTAACGCGTCCTGCATTAAAACCGTGCCGGGCCCGGCTGTGGCCGTGAAAGTTTTTTCTCCGGCCAACACCGCCCCGCAAACGCAAAAACCGGCGGCAATCTCATCCTCGGTTTGCAAATATTTTAAATCTTTGTTTACTTGCGCCTCTCTAATCCAGTGCGACAAAATCTCTGTCCCCGGTGTTATCGGATAACCAAACATCATCTTCGCGCCAGCATCCACGCAAGCCCTCACCACCACCTCCGCCCCCGTCATAAATTGTTTCTTGTCTGTCTTCATAACAATTTAACAATTAAACAATTTTCGCTTATCGGCAACCATCAACTCTTCCTTTGTATTTATCCCAAACCACTCATTTGGATTTTTTAATTTAATCACCTGGTATTTTACACCCTGCCCGCGGGCGATGGCCAGCGCGGTCGGCAAACCATATTCACCAAGCTTGCGCAAAGGCGGCATGGTTGGAAATAATTCCTCAAACCATTTGCGGTCAAAACAAAATGTTCCGGTGCTGACCTCTTTGGTATTTTTTTCCAAATCTGTCCAATATTCTTTTTCAATAATCGCGATAGATTTGTCCGGATAGCGCATAATTTTGCCTACCAAGCCCGGTTCTTCCAATTCAGCTGACAAAAGAGATAATTTCGCCTCTGCTTCATGGTGGGTATTGATAAAACCCAAAATCGTTTCCCCGGTATAGAACGCGCTGTCATCGCCGCCAATCACCAGCACCTGTTTTATCTCCGGCGGCAATGACTTCATTCCAACATAAGCTGCGTGCGCTGTGCCTTTTTGTTCTTCTTGCGCCGCGTAAATAATATCATCGCCAAAATGTTCCATCACCTGCTCTTTTTGAAATCCGACCACTGAACAAATTCGCTCGCGGCTGAATCCCGCCTGTTTTAACGTGTCAATAATATAACTCACTATCGGCTTACCGCCGATTTTCAACATTACTTTTGGCGCGTCCGCGCAATTCAACCGGCTACCTTTGCCCGCGGCCAAAACTACTATACCAATGCTACTTAAATCCAGCGACATAATTTTTTATCTCTTTTAATGTGTTAAAAAACGGTATTCCGCTTTTTTCCGCTTCCGCGATCGTGTAGCGAACGGAATTAAATTTGGTAACAATCAAAATCTCCGGAAAATTATCTCTGATAATCAAATTTTCTCTTAAACTGTCGTTGACAAAAAACACACTATCGCCGGGTTTAATTTTATCCGCCAAAAAATCTTCTTTATGGCCAAGCACGACCCGCACATCGTCAAACCAACAGCCGAGTTTTGTCTTTTCAATTTTAATTTTCTGAAATTCATCGTCGCCGGCCGTGAGCAAAACCATTTTTTGGGTATTTTCACGGAGAAACCGCAAAAATTCTTCGGTATCCGGAAATAAATAATTATTCTTATCAAGCAATTCCCCTAATTCCGTCTCCACTTCCTTACCAAACTTATATCCCAGCTCTTGCAAAAACTTTATATGCTCTTGAAAATTATAATCAAACAAATCCGAGCTGATAGTGCACAAAGATTTTTTGTAGGTGGCGGAATAATCTTCATATTTCACGCCCTGGCGCTCAAAAACCGCCCAAATATCTTTTTCAAATTTATAACAATCAAAAATCGTCTTGTCAAAGTCCACGAAAGAATAATCAAACTTCATACAGCTTTTAATAATACGGATATAGGATAATCCAGATTTACGGATAACGAATCGCATCTGTAAATCTGGATTATCTGGATCATTATAACCTGTTCCAAAGATTATCAAAAATTATTTTCTGCGTTTCAAACACGCCGTCATTTTCTACCACCACGCCAATCGGTTCTTTTTTGGCATTCAACGAGATGTATGCCGTCTTGCCAGGATAAATTATAATGTAAGTATTATTTAGATTTCCCTCCCACTTGTAGGGGGAGGTCAGGAGGGGGTCTCCAATCGCCTTTAAACATTTTCTTTCATCCAGCCCGCGCAGTTCGCCCTCTCCACCCAAAGAAATCACTCTAACTCTTATCCCTTTTGTTATTCTAACATCAGAAAAAGTCGGAAAATTCCCGTAAAGATACTCTTTCACTCCCTCGGCAGAATAAATGCGATAAGTTTTTTCTTCATCCTCTTCACAGCTGGCCAGTATATCTTCCAAAATCAAATTTAACTCATCCTTTTCATAATACCGCGCCACCGGCCGCTCACCACCCTTGTTATACAAAGCTTGAAGCTCTGGAATCGCCCTGCTAATCCGTTCTTGTGCTTCTTTTAGTTCTGTTTCTTGATTTTTAGCTAAATAAAGCAATTTTTCCGGATTTTCAGCGACAAAATACTGTTTGGTTTGCTTTTGATAAAAAGTAACAACACCCTTTTCTTGCAACCATTTAAGAGTATCATAAGTTGTCCCTCGATTCAACTCGCAAAATTCTGCCAATTTCCGCACCGAACTTGGACCAAGTTGAAGCAAAGCCAAATAAATTTTAACTGACTTGTCAGAAAAGCCCAGTTTGTTTAATAGTTCATTATACATATTTTGGCTAATTTAAGTATAATATAAGTATAACAATCTGTCAAATTTCCACCGACAATGGCTGTAAACAAAAATGGTGTTAAGCTTGCTAAATAAAAAAAGTCCCATAGGGACGTCCGATAGATAGTAGCCGGGGGCTTTGGCCCCTGGAACAATAACCCACAAATATCCGAAGTCCCGTAGGGACGACACATCGCTCAAAACAAACATTTCAAATCAAAATCAATATTGTTTCTTTTTAATAACTCCAGATATTCTTCTTCGAAACTAATTTTTTTATGGTGTTCTTCTTGGTTATCAATATATTTTCGAATAATACCGGCTTGCGATTTGCTGACTGTGAACGCGCCATAACCCTCTTGCCAAGAAAATATATTTAATGCTTGGAAATTATCGTGTATCCACTTTGATGAATTGCCTTTTATTAGTTGGACGGCTTTTGACACAGATATATCGGGGTTCAACGAAAGCAACATATGAATATGGTCATCAGTCCCGCCTGATTTCATTGTTTTGAAATTATTTTTGTCGGCTATTCCGGATATGTATCTGAATAAGTGGCTTCTCAAATCTTTTGACAACAATTTTCTCCTTTCTTTGGTGCTAAAAACAATATGAAATAATAAATTGGAAAAAGTGTTTGGCATACTTGTGCCGTCCCTACGGGACTACGATTTAATTGCTAATCTTTTCCAGGGGCTAAAGCCCCTGGCTACTATCGGACATCCCTACATGACTACGAACCGCTCTCGGATCCAACACATTATTTTTTAACTCTTTCCACGGATACAACGGCCACTCTTTAATTTCCCTGCCAAAATAATCCGGCGTAAATTCCGCCCACGGCTGTTTATACAACACCGCGTATTTTACTTCAGCCGGATTTTTTATTCCCACATAGGCGTCAACTAATTTCAATGTTGAGCCGGACACCACCATCTCATCAACCACTAAAACTTTTAATCCTTGAATATCTTTGGTTAATTCCTGTGTAATCGCCGGCCGGTCGCGCAGATCCTGATCTTTGCTGTTTTTTTGCGTTTTGGAAAAATCAACTTTAATCACATAAAGCTGTTTATTGCCTAAAACATAGGCGATCATAGACGCAGGAATCAAACCGGAGCGAGCGATGGAAATAATCACATCCGGCTCAAAATTATCTTCTCTCATCCGGTCAATAACATGCAAAACATCCTGCTCAACATCTTGCCAGGATAAATTCACCGTCCCCTCGCTTTTGTCGTAATACTTTTGCGCGATTGGATTCATAATTTTCCATCCCGCGCCAAACTCACCAACTTCGCTTGTTTCAAAAATGCCTCCTGCTCATCTCTCACATTTTCTTCTTTGCCAAGCCAAGCTTTCAACGCTGACGCCTGCAAAGCGCGGCCATAAGAAAACGACAGTTGCCATGGACAATCGCCAGCAATCTTGTTTATCTCATTGAGCGTCTCGCGGGCAAACTCCTCGCTCTGCCCGCCGGATAAAAATGCAATGCCCGGAACTTCGGCTGGCACGGTTTCTTTCAAACACTTAACTGTCAGCTCTGCCACTTCTTTCGCGCTAGCTTTTTTCACGCACTCTGGTAATTTCAAAACATTTTTCTATTGTGTGAGCTCCGTCCATCAAAACTTCCGGTTCAACGATTGGAACTAAATTATTTTCCTGGCACAATTTCGCGTATTTCGCCAATCGTTCGGCGTTAATCTGAACGCATTTATCGGTTGGAATCCCATCGCCGATTTTTATGACCGCGCGCCATTTGCAAAACTTGGCTCCCATCTTCACGTACTCTGGCAATCTTTTCGGCAAACCATCTAAACCCTTCGTAACAACTTCATTAAGTGAGCCAACCAAAGCTTCGGTGCCCTCGTCAACCTTAATGCCCGGCAAAACGCCTTGTTTTTCCAAAACTGTCACAAAAGTATTGCCATCGCTCGCGCGCTGGCGAATAGTTTCGTCATATAATATCACTCCGCTGATATATTCGCCAATGTTTGGCGCGGTAAAAAGCAATTCGCGATAAGCCCTGCGATTCTCTTCAATATTTTCCACGTTAATTTTAGCAAATCTTTTACCAATAGTGGGGGTACTCTCATCGGCCGCTAAAATACCCTTGCTAATCTCGACCATTTGCTGGGCTGTTTGATTTAATTCACTCATATTATTTACTTTATGAACTTTAAAGACTTTATAGACTTTGGACTTGTTTAGCTTCCAACTTTTCAACGCTTGGTAATTCCCCCACCAATGGTTTTAGATAGTTTATGAACGCCTGCGTGACCCCATTCGCCCCATTAATAAACTCATCCGGCATCGCTTTTGTTCCTACGGCGACACGCGACAAATCAACCAACTCATAGCTTATTTTATAATCCCCGGCCCGCTTTATAACAACCGAACCGTCAACATCGCCGCTCATGGCAAAGCGAACGGCTTGAACGCCAACCTCGCGCGCTTCTTTGGCATCGGTCTCGCTGACACAGCCTAAAAATGAACGTTGCAAATATCCAAGCGTATCCGCTCTTACTCGTTTAATTCCTGCTTTAGCTTTTATTTCGTCCGCCAACAAATCTCCCAACATTCCGCTGCCTGACAATTGCACATTGCCGTGCGCGTCGCGTTCAATTTGTTTTGAAAGTTTGATGGCAATCGGCACGCCATCTTCATCAGCCACGCCTTCGGAAACAGCGGCTATACACCGTCCGTGTTTTTCAAAAACATTTTTTACATCTTCAACAAAACGAATAATATTAAACGGCTTCTCCGGCAAATAAATCAAATGCGGACCGTCATCCGGATATTTTTTTGCCAAAATTGAAGAAGCGGTTAAAAATCCGGCATGCCTGCCCATTACCACGCCAATATACACGCCGGGCAATGAAGCGTTATCCAAATTCACGCCCGCGAACGCGCTGGCGACGAATTTCGCGGCTGAACCAAAGCCCGGGCAATGGTCGGTTTCCAATAAATCATTGTCAATTGTTTTTGGCGCGTGAATAACACGCAATTCGTAATCTTCCGCCTCCGCGGCCGCGTTGATAATTCCGCAATTTGACGCGCTGTCATTGCCGCCAATAAAAAACAAATACTTGATGTTATGCGTTTTTAAAACCGCGAATATTTTTTTACAATACTCATCGTCCGCTTTATCGCGCGTGGAACCAAGCGCCGAACCGGGCGTTTTGGCGATGAGTTCCAGTTTGTCTGCCGGATAATCGGTTAAATCCATGAAGTCATGTTTTACAACGCCGGCAATCCCATGCCTGGCGCCATAAATTTTAGAAACCTGTGGGTATTTTCGGATTTCAAGCACAACTCCGGCCAGTGTTTGGTTTATCACCGCTGTCGGCCCCCCGGCCTGAATGACTAATGCGTTGGTTTTTGTCTCTTTCATAGTGAGAATACAATATCATAGCGAAAATTAAATTTCAAGCGTAAAAAAACCGCCATGAGCCGTGAGCCTGCCGAATGGCCGAAGGGGCGGTGTCTGGTTGCTATTAACCATTATAATCGTCATCCGGCTCTTCTTCGTCTTCTTCAAAATTTACCTCTACCTCGGCTGTTTCCTCATCATCGTCTTTGTCCTCGACTTTAAACCCGCCATAATCAGCGCCTTTCTCACCCAGCGCCTGCAGCCAAAGTTCGCCAGCGTTTTCCTCAAAGCCTAAATCTCCAGCGTGTTCAGCGTGCCATTGATCAAACGCCACCCGCAGTTCGTGTTCATCGGTGGCATTTTCCAACGAATCTTCAAGCAGAGCGTATTTCTCTTGGTGCGACAGCGCCATTTCCTTTTCCATTTCGTCAAACAAAGATTGGATGTGGGAAAGAACGGCCGATTTTATTTGATCATAATTATTCTTTGGCATAATTTGATGTTAGTTTTATCCAGCACCATCAGGCAATATTACACAAAATGGTGCTTGGATTTATTGTTAATATTTATATATTTTTTCAGCAAAAAAAGCAATAGCAGACGCCTGTGGATAAATTCCAAAAAACCTGATATAGTATCAGCATATGAAAATAGTCTCTTGGAACGTCAACGGCATCCGCGCCGTGGTAAAAAAGGGTTTTGTTGATTTTTTGAAAACAGAAAAGCCGGATGTTTTGTGTTTGCAAGAAATAAAAATCAGCGATGACGCGAGAAGCAGACAAGAATTTGACTTCGCGGGCTATACCGAATACTGGAATTCGGCCAAAAAACCGGGTTACGCGGGTACTGCAATTTTGGTAAGTGAAAAACTGGCACAACCAACTGTTATAAACGGACTTGGCAAGCCAGAATACGACACCGAGGGCCGCGTGCAAACCGCGGAATTTGAAAATTTTAATTTAGTCAACGCGTATTTTCCGAATACGCGGCATGATTTGTCACGTCTGAATTTCAAGTTGGCTTTTGACGAGGCAATATTTAAACACATAAAAAAACTGGAAAAAACCAAACCGGTGATTTTAACCGGCGACTTAAACGTGGCGCACGAAGAAATTGATTTGGCGAATCCGAAAGAAAACGATGGTAATCCGGGCTTTCATCCGGAGGAGCGTAAATGGATGACATGGTTTTTAAAATCCGGTTTTACTGATACTTTCCGTTTTTTTAATCCAAAAAAAATTCAATATTCCTGGTGGTCGCACCGGTTCGGAGCCAGAAGACGAAACATTGGCTGGCGGATTGACTATTTCTGTATTTCTGATAAACTAAAAAAACAGCTAAAACAAGTGGAGATTTTGGATAATATCAAGGGGTCGGATCATTGTCCGGTGTCAATAACATTGTCATCCCGACAGTAATGAGCGAGGAACGAGCGAATGAAGCGGAGGGATCCATTTTAGAAAAGCGGCAAGTAAAGAATATATTGAGATAGGTGGAGATAAATTGAGATAGGAGATAGAAGATAAATTTTAAAAATATTTTGAAATTATGCTTATATTCAATTGGTTAATTTATTGATTTGTCTTGCGTTTAACATTCTCGTATTTTACTGAAACGGAAATTTAAAAAATGGGTGTCGCGCCGGTGCGCCATTCTATTTCATTAAACATACTGGAACATACGCCTTTATCGATATTATCTTATTTCTTATCCTTCTACTTCTTTCGCAAATATCATGGTATGTTATAACAATCCTCTGTCTTTTGTCTTCAATTATTGGTGTTATTTTATCGGAAACTAAATACAAAAAATTTTTAAATGAGACAGTTGATGGTGAAGAAAGAAAAAAAGGAATAAAATTTACTAAACATGAACGTAAAGTAAGGCCGGACAATTTTTATAATGCTCAAAAAATAATAGAAAAAAACAAAAAATAACGATACTCCAGCTATCTCCTATCTCCATTTATCTCAATCTATCTCTATTTATCTCTGTTTCTTTCAATCTTACACTTCAATAATTATGCTCGCAACTCTCTACACCATCGCCAGCGTCTTCGTCGTCAGCCTGCTCTCCTTGGTCGGCCTGACTGCCATTTCCGTTGAAAATAATAAGCTCAAAAAAATTCTAATTTACTTAGTCAGTTTTTCCACTGGCGCTTTGCTTGGCGATGCTTTCATTCATTTGCTCCCGGAAGCGGTGGAACAGAGCGGGGGATTTACTTTGACAATTTCAATTTCCGTTTTAGCCGGTATTATTTTGGCTTTTATTATAGAAAAATTTATTCACTGGCACCACTGCCACCACACTCACTCGCCAGAGTGCCTGAAAGAACATCATACAAATCAAATTCAATCATTCGCCAAAATGAATTTAATCGGCGATTCGGTGCATAATTTTATTGATGGTCTGATAATCGGCGGAAGTTATTTAGTTAGTTTTCCGGTTGGTCTGGCGACGACTTTGGCGGTGATTTTACACGAAATTCCGCAGGAAATCGGCGATTTTGGAATTTTGCTGCATGGCGGTTATAAAAAAAAACGCGCGCTATTTTTGAATTTCATCACCGCGCTAACCGCGATCGTCGGCGCGATTATCGCGCTTTTAGCCAGTCAATCTATTCCAAATCTGACTGCTTTCTTAATCCCCTTTGCCGCCGGCGGGTTTATCTATATTGCCGGTTCGGATCTGATGCCGGAATTGCACAAAGAGACAGACTTCAAAAAATCTTTAATCCAGCTTGTGACTTTTGTTTTGGGAATTTTAGTGATGGTGGGGTTGTTGTTGATGGAGTGATGAAGTCTGTAAAGTTCATAAAGTCATAAAGTCCTTAAAGTTAGTTGAAAAAATTTTTATTTATCGCCAAAGGTTCATGCGGCGAAGTGCGTTCAATGCTTTATCTGGCATTTGATTTAAATTACTTAAATAAAGAAAAAACCAGACAATATTATGATCTATCTCTAGAAATTTCTAGAACAATCTCCGGCCTAATAAAAACACTAAACTATTGATGATCGCTCTTTACAGACTTTATGACTTTACAGACTTTAAGGACTAAAAACCATGTTTATAAATCTAATTAACCCAGTTCTATTGGAATTTGGTTTTATATCTATCCGCTGGTACGGCCTTTTTTTAGCTATCGGCGTTACGCTCGCGATTTTAATTATCACTAAATTATTTAAAGAAAAAAAATACTCGGTTGATCTAGCGCTAGATTTGGGAATTTGGCTGACCATCGGCGGACTGCTCGGCGCGCGATTGGGCGAAATTTTGTTTTATGAACCGGCGTACTATTTTTCCAATCCGATTGAAATGATTTTCATCAACCACGGCGGACTGTCTAGTCATGGGATGACAATTGGATTGATTTTAACGCTTTTGCTGTTTGCCAAAATAAAATCCGCCCAAGGCGGATCCGCCTCGGGCGGGAAAATACCCCTTAAACAATACTTAGATTTAATAGTTCTTCCCATCCCTCTCCTCGCCGCGTTTATAAGAATCGGAAATTTTTTTAATTCTGAAATTGTCGGTAAACCAACTGCCCTGCCGTGGGGCGTAAAGTTTCCGCTTTACGAAGCATCTCCAGTCGCCCGTCACCCATCACAACTCTATGAATCACTTATCTCTTTATCTCTATTTATTTTTCTCTATTTTGTTTATAAAAAATACGGCCCCAAATTACCGCAATTATTTTTAACAAATCTTTTTCTTCTTCTCTACTTCTCTTCACGTTTTCTAATTGAGTTTCTAAAGGCTGATTATCAAACCTCTCTCGGCCTGACCATGGGGCAGATTTTGAGCGCGCCGTTTATTTTGTGGAGTGTAGGATGGTTCATAATTTTTCTTAAAAATAAATAACTGCCCGCAAGGGCAGTTATTTATTTCCGGAAATTTGTTATCGCGTTTTATTGTGTTCTGTCATTTCTTCCTCAGATAATTCGTCCGCCCCATCCATATCATCGCTGTGGTATAACATCGTACCAAAATCTGCTTTTTTACTCTCCTACTTACCTCCCATTTCTCATGGTGTGATTCCGCCCAAATTGCCACAATATGGAAATAATTTACTCCTAATGCAGAAAAAATGACAAAAACGAGATAAAAACCAGCCTACCCTGCCTACCGGCAGGCAGGTCTGACGATTTTCACTTCACCCATGTTATTTTAATTTGAAAAGTTAGTTGTGCGACAATGCCATTGTGGAGGAATGCTTGATTCCCCCACAGACATTTGCTTTTTTCGATTTTGCTCTGTATGCTTATTATACTGGTCGGGATAAACTTATTTCTATCACTATATTAAAAGTATATGTCAGACAGATCGGTTGCGGGTAGTAATGGATTCGGACGCTTTGGCCTTGGTTTGTTTAGGGCATGGTTTTTTGACCCAAATCGCCAATATGACATTTCGTTTATAAATGATGACACTATTAATATACAAAAATCGTATCAATTTTGAAAACCGACCCTGTCGTTAGTGATTTTCACGCTCTCCCAATATCGGCAAGTGACGATCTGCTACTTATTACAAGAGCAGATGGGCACCGCATGCGGATAAAAATTACTAAAGGTTCAGTCGAGTCTGCGCCATGGTTTGGCACTCCTGATGTTCTATTTGAATGCTCTGGAATCAATAGGAATCATGGTAATTGTCGAAATTTGTTGACTTCAAAGACAAAAAACATAATTGTCGGATCAATTATTGAGAACTCGGATGCAACGCTCATAATGGGCTACAATCATCGGGAATTCCCGGAGTACATATGATCTCATGGGTCGAAAGACAGTTTAAAGTGATGCAATGCGCGATAAATATTATTCACTCCGTCCCCAAATGGCAGTTAGATGCGGGTAGGTGGAAAACAATAGAAAGAAAGGTCTGCTCTCTGGAGAGTGTGGCACCAAAGATAATTCGCACGATTGAGGCAAAAGGAATAAAGGTTAATTATACATATGCGCCATATTGTGGGGCATCACTTATGGACTTCGAATTTACTGTTACAAAAAAGGTAACGACTCAGCGGTTTTTAGATCTTTTGGTGCAAGAAGTTAATAGTGGCGCACTTACGGGTATTGTTTCACTTACTGAAAATAATGATGGCGCAGGGAAGCATGTTAACTCACGTTTTTCTATTGATATTATCAAATCAAGTATTGATATCCGCGACGATAAAATTTATTTTTTTGGATATTTTAATAATGAAGGGAGCGGAATATGGCTCCATGAGTTGGCAAAATATATTCTCAATAAGAACAATGAACAATAGCAATAATATAAAGCATGAAAAATAAATTTGGGGCAAACATTTTTAAACTATTAAGCGACCAGGGCATTCGCGGTGCTACCATCCTTGATGTTTTGGAAGAACACCCCGTACTTCGCCGATGTTATGCGCGGCCACTTGGAGGTGTGGA
>JACRPD010000058.1 GCA_016214105.1 Candidatus Magasanikiibacteriota bacterium | reverse complement strand
TTTATTTTACTTTCTTGCAACAACCGCTCAATTACGTCGCAAGCTTGTTTTTCTCGAGCCTACGGACCAACTTCGTTGTGAGCAGTAAACAGAATGCCTGTTATTTTATATGACAACTCCGGATATATTAACTCCCCTCCTCCAACCATATTAGTATAGCATTAGTATAATTAGTACATTAGTATATTGGTATATACAACTACTCTTTTGGCGGTTCAAATATCTTCCCCGGCCCTTTTGGATTATAGCCATTCTTCACTTCCCCACCGTCTAAATACGAATCGCCGTCAGTGTCGGGATTAAGCGGATCGGTTTGCCAGATTAAAATTTCATCGCCATCACCCAATCCATCATTATCAGTATCCCAATTCGCCGGGTCGGTTCCCAATTCACCTTCTTTTAAATCATCTAAATTGTCGCCATCTTTATCCACCGGCTCGCCAAACAAAATCTGATCATCTACCACATCGGTCGCGGCTGAAGGCGCTGTTGTTTCCGTACTCGCTGTCTCTCCTCCGACTGTCACTATCGGTTGCTCCTCGTTAGGCGCCACCACCGCCTCTTCGGTTGTAATCAATGGCGCCTGAACTTCTGTTCCTAAATTCAAACTATTATCGGTTTTAACAAAAAAATTATAAATCCACCAGCCACCGCCGCCTAAAATCGCCACAACCACCAGGATAATAACAATTGTAATCAAACCACGCGTTAACGCCGGCTCTTTTATTTTATATATTTCCTGTGGCTGGTTCATTGCCATTGGGGCCGACGACGGCTGCCTGGACGGAACACCGTAATCAATCGCTGGCTTGTCCGGCTGTTTGGGTCGCAAAATACCCGCCCCAAGAGCGGACGCCGGTGGTTGAGCGACCGGTTCTGACGCGTCAACCGGCGCCGGATTCACCACGCCGCTTTTTTCCACTTCGGCAAACATATCATCGGGCTCTCCGATTGGCAGATTGCCCGGCGGTGTAACTCCTGTGTTATTTGTTGGTTGGTCGTCAAACATAGTGTTATGATAAAAATGATTCTAAACTGGTCCCCTCTCCTAGTAGGAGAGGGACAGGGTGAGGTCTCAACGAATGCAGAATACACTGTAAATTCTTAATTTATGTAAGTGATAGTTATTATCACTCGCTGAGACCTCATCCCAACCCTTCTCCTACGAGGAGAAGGGTTCCTTTATTGACTTAATTTCCCCGCTCCCAGCGGATTGTACCCGTGAATAATCTCATTTCCATCGCCAAACCCATCGCCATCAGTATCTTTTTTCAACGGGTCGGTTTTCCATTTCTCTATTTCCAATTTATCGCTCAAACCGTCAAAATCAGAATCAAACTCGTTCGGATTTAATCCTTGCGCTTTTTCATCCGCGTCTTTAATCCCATCGCGGTCTTGGTCGTCAGCGAATTTTTTTAACAGCTCCAACGTCCCGGCGTCAACTTGCGGCTTAATCGGCACCGCTTCTGTTTTTCCGTCTTGATTCGCAACCCCGCCATCGCTGTCTTTATTATCCCGTAGCAAAAAATACCAACCGCTGATTCCCAGCGCCACCGTTATTATACCAATTATTCCGATAAATAGAAACTTTTTCATAATTTTAACTCACTTTAACGCATTTTTCGTTGGGGATATCGTCTTGAACTTCGCACCACCCTGTTTTGATTTTTTGAATCGGCACGATTTCGTATTTTCCATTCTTATACTCTAAATTAAACACGTGCCAATATTGCGACGAAGCGTTCGTGCTTTTTGTTGCCGCGTTGATTTTGAATACTTGCGTCGGCTTGTAAACAGACAAATCTGGAATCTGGCCCGGATGATAAGTATATACTTCAACCGACACATCAGGCGAGCTGGTAAAACTGTTTATATAATCGCCGACCGCTTCAACAAAAAACGCGAATGGCGGATGTGAATCGCCGTTAACCACAAACGTTTGCGCGCCAATAGTCATAGCTTGCGCGTATGTTTTTTCCAAATTAACCGAATCATGCACAAACACTGACTGACCTGTGCCAAAAGTAAAGCCCGCTTGCTGGCAGTTTGTTGGCATCCAATAATTCAATGCATTCTTGCTTATCTCATTACAGGTGTCTGGGCTCATTGTTAGTATATTAATAAAACTTGATGGCGTCACAGGCGGATCATAAAACACACTGCTATAAACATTCCCCATAAAATCCGTATTCTTCTCATTATCAGACCACCGGACCACCACGCGGAAGGTATTTTCCGGCACTGCGGGCGAATAAATAAATTCATTTTTAATTTCTTCTTTTTCTTTGTTAACAGGATAGACGAACAAATCGCCGTAATCTTTTATCTGCGGCCAGTAATTATCTAACGAGTTGCCGAAGCTTTCTGGAAGCGCGGCAGAAAGACCTTCTGTAATCATCAGCCACTTGCTATTAAAATGTAAATTATATTGCCCATCGCAGAGTTTGTTTGTTTCCAAACCGTTTTTACCAGCATTTTCTTTAAAAAGATTGTGCATTGACGCGGCATCTATGCTGTAAGTCTTGGACGGTGTACCGGATTGATATGTCGTCAATTGTGTATAGCCGATAAATGGCGTTGTCGTTGATCCAGGATCTCTATATAGACTAACATAATTATTTTCCTCTGCCCCACTAATTGTACTAACCATGCTCGGCCATGCTTGATCTTTCCCCAACATCGGATTCAAAAACGCTATCTTCGGCACAGCGCCGCCGTTTTCAATCAACTTCTTGCCGCAATCAACGCAAGTATTAATCAACTTGCAGTCATTGGTGCAGGTGTAAGAACCTTGATCCTGACGTTTTTGTTCTAAATCAGCATGATTAATAACTTTGTTGTCTTTAATCTCGCACTGTTCCCATCCCGCCGGGTTGGTCGCGCCCTTATGATCAATCACCCCATTCCCACAAAACTCATCCGAATCTTTCGTCAGCACTTCTTTGCAGTCCGCGGAACAATACGTACACGACTTGCTGTATTCCGGCGCGCAGGCAATGCCGTTTTGCGCGCCTAAATCGCATTTTTCCACAATTGTATCGCCATTTTTATCATAAGTTTCTTGAATGCCGTTGCCGCAAGTATTTTTTCCGGCCGTGGAAACCGGCGCAACCGGAGCCGGACCGGCGTAGATGCCGCCGCACTCTACACGAATGGGATTATTCTTGTAAATAGTATTTTTTATGCCATCAAAACTTTTATCACAATAATTATCTGAAAAATCACCGTATATGTTAGAGCCTTTAAAAGTTTCAAAAGTCACTTTCTTACAATATAAACCATAAGCGCGGCAAACCTCAGCGCCATTTGACGCTTCACCGCTGTTGGAATTAACAAAACATTCGCTCACCGGAAGAGCCGTACCGGCAGGATTTTTTTGAATTTCCACATAGGTCTCATTTATTGCCAAAGTTGATGTCGCAAACAACGCTTTCTCTTTACAAGTCGTATTCACCCACAAACAAGCATTATTGCAGGCGTTCAAATTATTTGTATCTTTATCATCGCAATCCTCGCCAGACGCGCTTTGCACCAAACCATCCCCGCAATACTCGCCGTAGTTTTGGCAATCCCAGGAACAAGTAAAATTCTTATTTTTGCTATATGGCGTGCCGAAATAAGCCGATTTGACGCATGGCCCCTTATTTATTAATTTATCAGAAAAATAATCATCAATATTGCTAAAATCGGCAGTCAAAACATCTAACTTATATGTCGCCAATGGCGCTAAACACGAGTTGTTGGATTTACACAACAATGTTTGATCGTATTGACAATAGTCAAAAGAATCTGTTTGTTTAAGCAAAGAATCAATCGCGTCGGATAAAATACTAATGGATAACTCGCAACCATTTGGGTTTCCGTTCTTACAGTCAGCCAACCATTTGTCTTTTTGTTCGGTATTAGAAAGATTATCCACTCTCAATCTTGTACGCTTAGTTCCTGTGCCATATACCACATATGTATTGCTTGCATTCTCGCAAAACTCCAAATTTTTGTTGTTTGCGTCTTTGTCAATCTCATTATTGCCGCAATATTTGCTAAATTTTCCACTGCAGGTATTATTGCAATTCCCATAACTATTATTCAACGCGCCGTCATCGCAAGTTTCGCCGGGCTCAACGATTCCGTTCCCGCATTCGTATTTTGATTCGCAACTCGTGTATTCCAATTGACATTTGTTGTTGCATAAACTGTACGCCTGTGACGCGCCAGCGCAATCTTTAACTTCTTCAAACTCTCCGAGTTTAACACCCACACAACTGCTGGCCGGCTGTTGTGTCGCCTGCGTCCCCTTAAAGAAATCTTTTGTCTTCGCCCAATCTTGGTCACCCCACGAAGCACAACGCAGATATTGATTATTTAATAAACCGGTCAGATATAATTGCCCGCTCTGAAGCGGATCGTGGTTATTAATATAGATTGTTGGGCTGGCCTGATGTTTGACCTTATTCGCGCTGGCATACGTGGATAGCTGATTACAGGTAGATTTCGTGCTGTTAGGAATTTTTTCACAAGCAAAAGCGACCAATCCATTTGGAACTGTTGATTTTTCAAAATCAAAGAGCACGCTGTCTCTCAAAACACAAATGCCTGTCCCCAATTCGCTGACTGCTGTTTCATTTTTAACTGTTTCCCATTTCAAACCGCACTCCTTGTCAACCCAACATTCATCATTTTTCTTGAAACCGCCAATCAACTGGCTACTCTGACATTTCCCTGGTTGATTTATAATACTTTTTACCCACCCGGTGTCGCTCAACTCAAGCTTCCCCGGCGGCTCGCACGTTTCCGTTCCCAAATTAAGCAACCCGTCGCCGCACTTGGCCGCGAACGGACTCAAAACCTGCGCCGGCTGGCAAGCGCGTTCAGTGGTGAAATGGCCGGTGTCAATCGCGATGCCGTCATCAGGGTCTAGTTTTTCTTGCACAATTTGATTATCAGACGCGAAATATTCCAACGGCCCGTGCAGTTTATAATCTGTCCCGGTGGCGTTTGTCGTGTATTCGTAGACGCTGGAATAAAACGGACAGGAAAAAGTTGAACTTGCCGCGTTCCAGCAGGTCTGGCTTTCCGCGTTTTTATCCGGACAATCGCTCCATTTATTTATTTTTTCCAATGGCAAACCGCCAACTTTCCCGGCCAGCAAGCCCCATGACGGCCATTTGCTGGCGGTATAAGCCGGTATGTATGTGCCTGATTTTAGCTCCGGATATTTTCCGCCGTTCTTTTTCCAATAATCCTCAAAGCGCTCCAGTGCGGTTTTGATGTCCGGCAGACGCGCGTAATCGCGGAACAATTTTGTTTTCGCGTTGGAACAAACCCCGCTTGAACCGTTTTTCGGCGCGCCGTCGCTGTTTCTACAATCAAAATTAGTGTTGCATTTAATATTAGTAATCGAAGCGAGAATAGTATCAGGTGTGTTTGCGCCTTTATACTGGCCCAAAGGCAACGGCTCTGCCGCCAACATCTCGGTTGAATTGGCCAAACAATAGCCAAAATCGCTGATATTGATATTAAACTTCAATGATTTTAACAGCTGGTCAAAAACATTTTTGGTGTCGCTTTGCGCGTTTTTGTTAATGCTTAACAAGAAAATGTTATTGTAAGTCTTGCCGGTAGCGTCAATATTCAAAGAATTGATGTAAAAATTGCTTCCGTCAGTAACTGCGTCATATCCGCCGATATTGGCATTCTGCGCGCCGATCAAAGTTATGTTTTGATCCTCTAACCATTGCGCGGCCGAAAACCGCTTTTCATTCTTAAAAATCTTAATGCCGATGACATCATCATTTTTTTCATTGAAGAAAATAAATTGTTTGATGATATCCGGCTCCAAGAAAACCGCCTCTTCAAATTTAGAACTCTTCTGGCCAGCAATGCATTTGTTACCATCTACCTTGTAGAGATTGCTCATAAGGGCCAAATCATTACAAACCTCATCCGCTTGGCAATCCTGCGCGACTGTGGCAGATGTGCAAGACCTGTATGTTGCCCCATACTGCGGCGGTGCAAGATTTTCTTTCCCGCAATAACCGTTTTTCAACTCATACAAAACACAATCCTTTTTCATTAGGACTTCAAAAAATGTCCCGGTATTGCAATCAACGGAAAAACCACCCACCTGTGTAGAATTGGCATAAGGCATGTTATAGAACACCGGACAATCGCTATCTTTACTACAGCCAACCTGTTTCGCGCCAGCGTCAGTTGACAATTGCGCAACCGGAGCCGATCCGGCTATAATTTTTGGAGAAAACTGGCAGGTGGAAGGCGCTTCTAATTTTACCTCTTGCCAAGGCGTATTCAACATCGGCTTCAGATACGGCAAATTATCGTCTTCACTCTCTGACTTTCCCGCGTCCGCGCAATAACTTAAAGAATAATTGATATATGGCGTTGGTAATGCCGTGCCGCCAAATTCTCCGTCTTCAAATCCGCTCTGATTTTTATCTTTGCCATAATTTATGCCGTCTTCAAACGGATAAAAATCTATCTTCGGCCACGGGTTCTGGCAAAAATTAGCTTGCAGATAAGTGATGCCGTTAAACATTTTGCCAACATGATTGTCTTCAACACTTACATCTTCCGTCACTTTCGCGCTCGCCACTGCCGGCAATGAACCTTCAAGATTTGTTGAAGCAATACTAATGTTTGGCGTGTTAACTCCGGAATTTTTTGGAAACGGTATATCAAAAATTTTATTCTCCTGCGGCTGCCAATCCCATTCCCAATTATATACCGGCGATATCGGAACAATTAACTGATCGCTGGTGCTGTGAGCTGTTGCCATGAATGATGCGGATGTGGCCGGCGCGGTAAATAAGTATTTATCCGGCGACACTGTGACATCTTTCAATTTACAAATCTCCGCGCCGGTTTTGAACACAAACTTATCAAGCAGTTTGCTGCCGCCAGGTTTTGGCGTTGGATTCCTGACACCGACTCCATTTACATCTCTTACGCCGTCGTTCCCGCCTTTCAAAATAACCGCTATCTCAGTATTTTCCGGCAATAAAGTTTTTAAATAAACCGAAACCGTGGAAGTGGTGAATGCCAAACCCTCTTTGGTTATTTTTGTCTCATAAGTAACTTCCGGAGCCGCGGTAATCGCGCCACTGCACCAAACTACTGATGATGGCTTTGGTTTCAAGGCCAGCGCGTCTGTCCCAAACAATCGCGCGAATAATCCCTTAAACCATTGCCAGGCTTTCTGCCAAAAGCCGTTTTCAAACGGCTGGCCGTCATAAGCCAAAGCGGCATCAATATACAAACTGGTAACATCTTGTTCGCCCGTGTCAGCGCAATTATAATCAACCGGATGCCCGTGCGCGATAATCAAATTTCCGGGTAAAGAATCTTTGGCAATATAACTGTTAAATTTAACGGCAATGTAAGAGTTGCGGCATATTGGTTTATCTCCGACCGCTATGCCGGCGGTGTCTATCGGATATTCTTCAATACGGTAAGAACGTTCATAACAGCAAGAATTTTCTGCCACACCCCACTTACTCGTGTTTTCGCTGTCTTTTTTCGGACAATCATTATATTTGAATCCCACATAAGGCAACATTTCCTTAAAACCGCATTTCAGCGCATAGTCTCCACTGCCTCCAACCGACTTATTTAATTTTACAAACTCGCTTTTTTGATTTAAATACGACACCGCGTTCGCGTTCACTTCGGTTTTTTGTTCTTTTGAAATCGGATCAACCGCGCCTTTCCCGATCGCGGTGACTAATTGCACCGGATTTTCATCTTTTCCTTGTAGCGCGTCAGCGCCGACTTCACAAGATTTATACTCGCCGATACCGGCTATACCGTCTCCGCAAAGAGACGGCGCGCTATAAGTCACAGACGAACCGGTTTGGTGGCAATTATTTGTATCACAACCCTCGGTTCCCGCGGCGCAATACAATCCGCTGTCCTTAACTGTCTGATTATCTTTAAGGCCGCATAGAGAAAGCGTTAAACAGCTATTTGAACAATATTTTTTCGCGTTATCAACATTGATTACTTCCGATTTATCTTGTTTCGATCTAATAATCATCATGTTATCCTGACCCGGGAAAAATTCGCACTCCTCGCCGGTTTCCAACGCGCTATTGCCGCACACGCTAATAGTATTCAAACAAGCTTTGGTCAATTCTTCATTACCCAAAAGTTTATCCACATTGCCAATACACCAGCCTTTGGAAAGATTTGTGCCGGTATGCAAACATTTATCACTGCAACCGATTTTTGAGTTTGGATCATTGATATCGCAATCCTTGCCAACACCAGGCTTCACATCCCCGCTGCCGCAAACAGGCGAACCAACACCTTCATAAGCTCCTGTCCACACGCATTCTTTTGTGCAATTTATCGTGTCCGCTTTTTTCGGATCACACTCCTCGCCCTTCTGCCAGTCAACTTTTCCATCACCGCAAGTGTCCGGGTCTTTGTTTCCCGGACGCAGACAATTAGAAGTGCAGCTTATGCCGACTGTTTCCGGAACTTCTTGATTACCGCTGTCTTTCCAGACCACAACCAAATCACAATCTTCACCGGCTTCAACTTTTCCATTTCCGCACAAAGGCGGCGGAGTCTGATCTTTTGTAATATCACTGCCGGTTAAAAGACAGCCCAAATTACAGCCTTCAATCGGAGATGCCGGAGATTTGAATTTAGTAACTGACGCCACCGGTGGATTTTTTGTTCCCCATTCCCAACCATAACCCCAGGGATTAAATTCCTGCCCGAACGGCGCGCATTGGTCCGGTTTTCCGCGCGGAATAACCGTGTATGGTTGTTTTTGGCCGATAGACCACGCGGTAAACGAACTCGGAAACACTTCCACGCTATCTATGGCGCACGGTGAAGCGTCATTTTTAGTTTTAAACTTGCCGACAAAATCAGCTTTCATTGGCTTGCCGGGCTCGTCGTCATCATTTTTTTCTAAGTCTTTGCCATAACCGCCCAATGCCCTAACACCGGCCTTTACTGTCACTTGATACCAAATGTTTGGTTCCAAGAAAACGCCGGGTAGTGGTGAAAAACGGGCGATGTACTGACCGGAGCTATCTGCTTTATTTATAACTATCGTACTACTGACTGTTTGACATGTTTCATCCACGCATTCCTGCAACAGAAAATTTTTCGTATCATAATCCGGTTTATACATTTCCACGTTAAATTTAAACCCAATGCCGCTGTTGATACACGCTTCATTGCAATTCGGCCACCATTCCACCACTTCCGGATCAGACAAGCTGATTTTCAAAGTGCTGGTGGCGGTGATTGACTGATTGAAATTATCTCCTGCCATTAATTTAACTAAATATTTTTCTAGTGTTCCATATAACAAACTTGGCGGCACGGCTGAAAGATATCCTCCCAAACTCAAATTGGCTTTTTTAAAACTGATAATATCCTCCGGCTCCATTTCAATGACTACCTTTTTCTTTGCCGCCACTACCCCGCTTTTTTCATCAGTTAACGATAGCTCGCCGGCGGTTTTTGTAATCTGATAATTGCCTGTCTTACCGACCGCGTAATCTTGTTTATGGCTCACAATATAACTGCCGGCCGTAAACGTGAAAATGCGTTCTTTCACACCATCTTCATACTGTTTTTCTAAAACATACACTTGGCTAAAAGGACTTTTTGCCAAAATATACCGGCTCATCACCCAGACATTCACCTGCTTGCCGGCTTTCATTTCTTTTTTCAAAACAAAACCGACTGTAGAAGTGCTCACATCATCCAAAACATATTTTATGTCAATCTCATAATTATTTTTTAAAATATAATCATCAAACTTCAACGCCTTAACACTAATCACATCCGTGGTGGTAGCAACTGATAGACCATTTTTCTTTCCAACCAAAGCCAAAAAGTCCGACTGTTCGTTGACAATCGCGACTTTATCCAAACTCGCGGTAATCTTTGCCTCATCCGGCCCGGTATCGCTCTTAGCGGTAACCTCGGCCCGGCTGTCTATATAATCAAACGATGGGGATTTTTTAACGCTCGCCCATTTCTCATCTTCAGCCGGAACGCCCCACTCCCAGCCCAAGCCATCAACCGGCATAACAATGCATTCCTGACTGCCTTTGCCCCAGAGGAAATAATATAACGGATGAGTGGGGACGCTATTGGCCGGATAAGCCGGGTCTAAAATCAAGCCAAGCAAATGCGCGGTGTAAGTCGGCGGAATAATCCCCGCCCCTTTCAAAGTGCACATTTCATTGCCGGTGCGGAAACTGAAACAATACGCGGTGCCAACACCGCAGGGTTTGGTCGCTTGCAGTTTTTCGTTTAATTTTACGTTCTCGCCGGTAGCTGACTGAAAACTATTGTTAGATTCTATTTTGTCTGATAATTCAATCTGGTACCAAGTGAATGGATCTAAATCCGGCTGGGCGGCTTTTGGCTGACGCCAAATCTTCAAAACATGGTCTGCTTGTTGATATTGAAATTCAAAATCAGTTGCCGGCGCTTGTTCTTTTTTCTTCCCGCAATCGACCGCGTTATCGCTGCCGTCGCATTTAAATACTTTGATTGTATCGCCATTTAATGTCGTTTCATTCATCGCCACGTTAAACTTAAGAGCAATCGTCGCGTTCAAACAAGATTCCTTGCCCTTGCTCCACAACACTGACGGCACCGGCGATGGAAAAGCAATGATTTTATCCGGATCGTTCCAGTCAACCTCATTGCACTCTTCCATTACTTGCGGCAAAATCGGAATGATGCCGGTGGTGAAGCGCCAAACATACCCGCCGATTCTGGCTTCATCGCCGCAAATATAATTTGACGATTTCCAAATGCCCGCGTCAGGACCTTCAACGCTACAACATTGATAACCGCTTGCTTTCATCGCGTCAGCCAAAGTTTTGTTGGCGGTCTGGCAATTATCCACGGTATATTTAACGCCCTTGCTGATTTTATTCTCAACGCCGACTTTAATCGGACCCGACTGCATGCTCTTGCCGCTTTCAACCGGTATCTGCGCTTTTGAAATATGCGTCCCTTCTTGGTTAATTACCTCGCCGGCTTCATCGCCGCTTAACCAGGTGCTTATATCTTTAACCGATGCGCCGCTCTGCCAAAAATAATTTTCATGCGGATTTTTAAAATTAATGCCGTAAATATCTAAAAATTGTCCGGCTGGCAATGGCGCCGGTCCGGAGTTTGGCTGAATTTTACAAATACCCGGTGCCGGTTTGCCGAAAACAACACTGAATTTTTCTTGCCCATCACTCGCCACTTCCCATTCATTTTCTAAAATCAATTGATAGTTTTTAATTCCCGCGTCCAACGGTACTTGCGCGATTACTTGCGTTGGTGTCCAATTTATTCCGCATTCACCCGGCAAAGTTGTGTTAAGCTGAACACACCCCGCTCCTCCATTATTTTTAGCGCAACTTTTTACCTCGCTCAAACTTGACGCTAAATAAATTTCGCCCGGCTTATAACCAAAACCTTTGCCGGAAATAGTCATCAGACTGCCCGGCGCGGCTGATTCAGGATCAATCTGTTCAATCACTGGAATTTTATCCTCGGCGCTGGAAGAATCAATCGTGAATGGCACGCCATTGCTTGATTCAGCTCCGACTTTCGCGTAAACCGCCACTTTGCCGTTGGCCATGTTGTTTGGCGCTTTGGCGGTGATAAGTTTGTCCGTCCAATCTCCGCTCGCGACTGATGCCTGCAAACCGCCGGCCAATTGTTTGGTCTGCTTGTCAATTACGCCGCCGAAAAACAGGCCGCTATTCACTCCCGTCCCCAAAGCATCACCCAGCGCTTTCACCGCGGCGCCCGGCGGCCCAAAAGTCGCTCCAGCCGGAATTTTACCTTCGCCGACTGTTTTCACACTGCACAAACCGGGGCGTTTAATGTTATTTTTTTCAAACAAACCATCTCCGCCCGGCTTCGGGCCAAAATTATCAATTGTATAATCAATCAATAGCTGTTCCACTGTGGAATCAAACCGGGTCAAACGAATAGCGCTCTTGGAACCCAACGGCAAATCTTTGTCGCTCGGCGCGCCGATAATCGCCCAGTTATCAGTCCAAATATCTTCGCCTTCGCAATCAACCGGAAACGCTTTCTGCCAGGTGTCGGTGTCATCAACCTTGCCGTCGTTATTATCATCATAAGCGAATTCTATTTTGCCTTCATCATCACCGAAATAATTTCCCACGATGGTAATCCAATTTCCAGCCGCGCCGTTCAGCGGATAAACATCTAAAATTTTCGGCTGGGCGACGCAAACTCCGTTGCTGCACTGGCTGGAATCGCATTCCCAATCCGCGGAACAGGTGTCGCCGGTTCCTTTTTGTTCTCCCAAAACATAGGAAATTTTCGTCTTCGCGCTGTTACTATCTATATCCCATGCCTCAACTTCTAAAAAGTAGTGTGTTAATTGGTCGGGATTTTTCGCGGTCAACAATGGATAAATAAATTGGTATGGATTCGCTTCCGGCGCGTCAGAACCGTGCTTCACGGTCGGTCCGTCGTAAAAACTGAATATTTGCTCTTTATTGCCGCCGGCAATTTCTTTGTTGATTTTAAAATTAAGATACCCAAAACCGCTGTTGTCGGTAACATTTGTTTCCATGGCGTAAACTTTGCCCGGCTTAAGCGCCTGATCCGCTTCGGTTGAACCGTTAATTTTAATTGGCGACAAAACCGGCGTTATCTCATCCTTTATTTTATCGCCCGCATCAGGTGTTTTGAATTTCGCGTTTAATGGAAAATCTCCACAGCTCGTTTTTTCTGTTATTGGCAAACCGTCCTGGCTTTCTAAATTATTCGCCACCGCCACCTGGTACTCTCCGCCATTCAAACACGGCGTGCCATCTTCGCAAGTTTCATTGCCATCTTTATAATTCGCCTGCACGCCAATCTGACTCCCGCTTTTATTATCGCCTAAAAATTCGTAGTCAAATTTATTGCTGATGTCTTGACCGCCTAAATTAATCCCAAACACTTTAGCCGCGTCGCTTAATTTTATATTTTTGTTGAATAATGCCCTTACCGCCACATTATGCATACCGGTATTGTCAGTAACCGGCGTGATGCTTTTTGCGTAAAACACCGTGTCATCTTTACAGCAAAATTGATTGGATGGATATTGGGTGCAAAAATCCCCGAACTCTACGGGCTGGCATAATTCCGGATGCAATAGCGCGTATTCATCATCAAGACAGGCTTGCTGGGTCGTCGTATCAAACATTCCGGTCGCTTCGCCAAGCTTATTTAAAATAAATTGCACTAACGCGAGAGATGACAAAATTATTACCAGTCCAATCACGCCGTTGGTTAAGGCTTTTTTGGCAGTTAAAATCTTTTCTTCCTCGCCGGCGGAGGTCATATACATAAAACCGCCGTACAGCATAACGCCGAGCGCGATAATGCCGAGCAAGCCCAAAACCGCGCGGATGATTTTCGCGATCGTGATTCTGATATCTTGTCCGCCCAACCCGGTTCCCTCGGCTACCGGTTTAAGACCGAAATTCAAATCCGCGTTTTGCGCCAGAGCCTGTCCGGCAACCACAAAAACACCGAGTAGAAAAATCGATCCCAATCCTATCAACAGTATCTTTTTTCTTTTCAACGGAAAAAACATAATTCTCGGGTTATTCCCCTCTCCTCGTAGGAGAGGGGGCAGGGGTGAGGTCTCAACGAATGTTGAACAATTAAACTCTATCTATGATAGTTTATTTCTCTGGCACTCGCCGAGACCCCCTCCTGCCTCCCCGTTCGGCTGAGCACTCACGACGAAGCCCTACAAGGGGGAGGGATTTTAAAATAAATTTCACTTGCTAATATCTTTTAAATAATCAACACACTTCGGTACATCTGGCTGTAAAATTTTGACAGTCTTGTCAGTAGTTTGAATACAGCCGGTATCGGTCTTACTATCAGTCGTAACCTGAACGCAATCAACCGGCACTTTAGTTGGCACGCCATCATCGTTATATTCAGTGATAAGACACTCCGGCGATTCGCCCGCCTTTTGCATCATCGGCCCGTAGCCCGGATACAAACAATTCTGGTTTAAACTCTTGACCGCGCTGGAAATTTTTGGGAAATAAAAATAATCAACGCCATTCGCGCCATATTCGCGGTGTTTTAATTCAGTGTAAGTTTTATTATCCTTCGTTTCTGAACGGCGGAAAAACCAAAAATCAATCCACTTGCCATCCACATTGGCTTCGGGAAATTCTTCCAGCCCGATACTATCCAGCGTGCCAATCCACATCGGCCGGCTGAAAGTAATTTGCGTGAAAGCGTTTTTTGACACGCCGCCGGCATCCAATCCGGGCGTTACTTTATTAACATACGGCGGTTTGCGGTCAATTTCGTTTTTAACCGTAAAATTCCACCAATAGTTATCCGGAGCTTTTTCCGGCTCGCCGATTAAATGCAAATCCCCGTCCACGCCTTTAATGCCGTTGTTCGGCTGGCCGTTTGGAATACTGTCTTTATTCCCATCCAGCGCGTTGCCGGACATATCCATCAAACCGCTGAAAGGGTTGGCTTCAAAAGTTTTTTTATCAATCAAACTGCCGGTACGATTTAAAACCGCCAAATCTTGTTTACAGTTTTTATCAGTAAACTCGCAATCAATTTGCAAACAATACATTGTGTCGCCGCAGCTGTTCTCGCCGCATTCTTCGTTCGGAGTAAATTCGGCCGTGGCGTAGCCATTGGAAAGCATCCACTCGCCGCTTACCGCCGTACTACCGAAAATCATATTGGTAAAATCGCCGTCTTTCTTTAATAAACCCTGCGTCATTATCGGATCCATGGCCTCGCTGAAATTGATTTGGATAATTGTATTGCGCGGAATCTTATCTCCCAACATCGGGTAAGTGCTCTTGATAAACGGCGGATCAAAATCAAACGTCGTGTCAGTCTTAAAATTCCAGGTGTAATATTTATAATGCTGGCCGTCAAACGCGCCGGTCTTGCCGTCTTTCTTCATAATATCCGCATTCAAATTTACCGTGTACCACATATCCTGCAAACTATCGCCGATCGGTTCAAACGGTTTAAATACGAAAGTGTAAGCATTCTTCGCGTCTCCGTCTTCATATACCGTCATGGCCGCGGCTTCCGTCAGTTTTTTCTCTGCTAATCCGGAAGCAAAAATTTCCACATTCTTAGTCAACAAGTGGTCGCAGTCTTTGCTCCAATCAAAACTTGGTTTGTTAGTAATACAATCGCCATAATACGGCGTCTTGCTAATATCGTCGCAGATGACCGGAAGTCCGGCCGGCCCCCAGCAAGTATTATTATCATTGGAAATAATCGTGGCCGGATCAATCGGTTCGGCGAAAGTTACCGATATTTTGGTGTTGCGCTTAACCCCGATTTGATCTTTTTCCGGATAATGGTCTTTGATAATTTTCCCCAGCGCGCCGCTGCCGGCAAAAGTTTCTATTTTTGGTTTGCTGGTTGAGTCAGAACCAAACATTCCGGTCGCTTGGCCTAAAGCGTTAAGAACATACTGCACAATCGCCAAAGAAGACAAGATAATGATGAGCCCGATTACTCCGTTAATCATTATTTTTTTGCCGTAAACCACTTTTTCTTCATCCCCGCCGGCAGTCATAATGGTATACCCGGCATAAATCATGATAACAACCGCGATGACCCCGAGCAAACCCAAAACCGCGCGAATAATCCGCGCGATAATGATTCTGATGTCAGTTGAAGCCAAGCCGATGCTGTTCTGAACCGGCTGAAGGCCGAAGTTCAAATCTCCCTGCGCGTAAACGGCAACGCCGACAAACAAAAAAGCCGCCAAAAATAAAACCAGCAGAACTTTGGCGGACTTTTTGACTCGCAAATTGTGTAAAATCCTTGGAAGCATGGAACCGAGGATTACGATTAATTTCCAATTTTCAATTTTCAATTTCTAAACAATTTTCAATGAATCAATTTAGCAATTTAACGATTTTGTTTAATTTTGTTATATTTCGTGAATATTTTTGTTATATTTTTTTAATATCTTTCGCCAACTTCTCCATTACAATCGTCTTCACTCTCCCCCCATCCGCTCTGCCAGCAATCTGTTTCATCACCGCCCCAATCACCTTGCCGGTATCACCGGCGGTAACCGTCCCCATTCCGGCAATTACTTGATCAACAATTTTCTGTAATTCATCATCAGCCATCTGCGCCGGTAAATACTTTTCAAGCAAATCGATCTCCATTTTATTTTTAACAACCAAATCCTGCCGGTTAGACGCGGCAAAATCTTGCAAAGCGTCTTTTAGCTGTTTAATCTGCCGCGCGACAATCTGCTGAATTTCCGCGTCGTTCAAATCTTTCTTCTTATCAATTTCTTCATTGCGGACCGCGGACCAAAGAAAACGCAAGACAGACAACTTTTCCGAGTTGCCGTCTTTCAGCGCGGTTTTTTGCGCCGCTAAAATATCCTCACGCATGGACATATTTTATTTCCGATTACCAGACTGCCGATGAGCGCCAAACGCTTCTTCTTCCGGAGGCAGTTTGCCAATTTTGCGCAGATATTCCATTTTTGACCTCATTCGCAAGCGATTGATGGTGTTTTTGCGGTTTTCGTTCTTGCTTTTTTTCTCCTCAAAGAACTGAATTTTCCTCGCCTGAATCAGCTTTCCGGATGACAGCCAACGCCGTTTCACGCGCCGCATAAACGCCTCAAATGATTCGCCCTTTTTTCGTTTTATCTCCGACACAATTTTTTCACCTCCTCAGGTGAGTTAACGCCCGGCGATCTAACGCCAGACAAGGTTATTTAATTAACGTTATTTTACTGTAAAAACCTTTGTTTGTCAAATACTATGACAAAACTCATAACCCAGTTAACATAACACATAAAAACGACTATTATATTCTCTGTGTTTTGTTAATTGTGTTTTGTGTTTTTCGTCTTCTTCTCCAACTCGCTCTTAAGTTTCTTCTGGTCAACAATCTCTTGAATTCCGGATTCCATGTCGCGGATAATAATCGTGCCGTCCTGCGCTTCTTTTTGACCCAAAATCAAAGTGTAAGCGACGCCAAATTTATTCGCTAATTCCAATTGCGCCTTAAGAGCGGTTTTACCGAGACAGTGATGCAAAACAACTCCGTCGCGGCGCAAGTCTTCAATCATTTTCAATGTCCGCCTGCGCGCTTGTTCTCCAAGATGAGCAAAAAAGATTCCGCCGGATTCTTTTTCAATCTTATCCTTGTTTTCTTCCGCTTTGCGGCGCAAAATTGTCATTACGCGCTCAACACCCAACGCGAAACCGCAGGCTGGCGTTGGCGGACCGCCTAATTCTTCTACTAATAAATCATAACGCCCGCCGCCGCACAACGCGCTCTGCTGTCCTTCTGCTACTGGAGGGGCTTGCCCTGAGCGAACGGAGTGAGTCGAAGGGTCTTCATAAATCTCAAACACGGTTTCCGTGTAATAATCCAAACCGCGCACTAATGTCGGCTTCAGAGTATATGGCACTTCCAACTCATCTAAAAATTCCAGCACTTTCATAAAATAATTTTTTGACGCGTCAGACAGCCAATCAACAATCTGCGGCGCTTCTTCCAAAGTCGGACGGCATGATTCATTCTTGCAGTCCAATGCCCGTAATGGATTGCGCGTGATTCTTTTTTTGCAATCTTCGCATAAATAACTGCGCTTGGTCCGCAAATAACCGGTCAATTCCACCAAATAGTTCTGCCGATCTTCCGGCGTGCCGATGCTATTCATTTGCACGGTTGTTTCTATTCCTAAATCGCGCAAAAAATTATAGGCGACGACGATTAATTCCGCGTCAACTGCCGGGTCATGCGCGCCAAAACTCTCGCAGTTAAATTGGTGCAGTTGGCGGTAGCGTCCGGCTTGCGGACGATCATGCCTAAATAGCTGGCCGAATGACCACAGTTTCACCGGTTGCGGCAAGGTGTGCATGCCGTGGCTGATATACGCGCGGACAGCGCCGGCGGTGAACTCCGGCCTCATCCCCACGCGCGTGCCATCGCGGTCGTCAAACACATACATTTCTTTTTCAATTATGTCTGTCCCACGGCCGATGGAACGGATAAACAAAGAAGCTTCCTCTAAAACCGGAGTTTCCAAATAACCGAATCCGTACGCTTCGGCAATGTTTTCCGCGGTATGATAAATCTTTTTCCAATACGGCCAATCTTTTGGCATAACATCTTTCATTCCGCGCAAAAGCGAAGGCAATTTTCCTTTCGGCCCTTTAATCACCGGCTGTTCGTCATCTTCCAAACCCGCGGCCGGAATCGGCTTTTTTTCTTCTTGAATATTTTTTTTCGCCGGTTCTTCCGCGCGTTTTTTTGTATCGCTCTTTACCGCTTTTTTAATCTTTTTCATGGGTTTTTTTAACATAAATAAACAACATTAATTTTATAACTCATACTCCGGCGCGCTGAAAGCCGCGGCTCTGGTAAACGGCCAGCCGCGCAGCCACGCCCGGCCGACAATGGTTTCTTTTTCAATCGGGCCAAAACGTCGCGAATCATAACTCGCGCCGCGGTTATCGCCTAAAACAAAATAATCATTCGGCCCGAGAGTCTGATCAATTTCGCCAACCGTTGTTTTATCCAAATACATTTCCGGCAAAACCATCCCTTGCGGATATTCATTATTGTAAATAATAATTTTATTGTCGCTGACTTTCACTCGTTCGCCCGGCAAACCGACGATTCGTTTTAAATAATAATCCTTGCTCGCGTTTGGCGCTTTAAACACAATCACTTCGCCTCTTACCGGCTCGCGCAAACGATAACTTAATTCGTCAATGATTAAATAATCTTTTTCATAAAAATTCGGCTCCATAGACTGCCCGCGCACATAAAACGGTTTAAACAAAAAATACCGCACCAGTCCAATGGTTACGCCGGCCAAAATCACTATTTTAATTAATTCCAAAAAAAACAAACCGGCCGAGGCCAAAAAACTTCTCTCGCGCTCGCCCACCACTTTTTTATCCAAATCCAACGGCTCTTTTTCTAACATAAAACTTGCTTCTTACATTCAGAAGAATGAGTTATCCACTGTTTAGAGTATATAACAAAAAGTGAAAAGAGGCAAATTTAGCCCACCAAAATGGCGGCCACGAATAAACACTAATAAAATGTGGAAGTCAGATTTTGGTGGGCCTTTCTGTACGACGTTAGAACTGCGGTGGAGGAGGAGATGGAGGAGGGGCACGTGGACGCCGCTGGGTCTCCCTTGCAGTCTTGGCCATTGT
>JACRPD010000057.1 GCA_016214105.1 Candidatus Magasanikiibacteriota bacterium | reverse complement strand
TAAAATAAAACGGCGCGGTAACAATCACCCGCGCGTCGCAATGCACCGTCACCCGCAACCGCCGAGCGCGAACGCTTTTTTTAATCTGGTATTCAATCTCGCGGTCGTTTAGAAGTGTTTTCATTTGAGTATTGTATCATACAATTTGGCTCGCATATAGGGACAGCTTCCGAAGTTTTTTATTAAGTCAGAGCCGTGTTTAGTATATTTTTAAAGGTTTAGATTTTGATTCCAAATTTAGCAAGCACAAATATGTATACACTATAAGCAATAAACATAGAAACAGTTGACAGAACCATAGCCCAACCAAATTTAACGCCATTTTTAAGTAAAATTGGTAATATGACAAAAAATAATAACGGGGGTAATACCGCCCAAAATATACTGGTAGATAAACTAATTATCTTTTGAATGTCTTTAGTGTCATTATATAGCCAAAAAATCCCCAAAATAGATAATAATGGTAAAGAGGCGGCAATAGCGGCAATGGTGGTAAATCTTTTGCCTAATTCAGAAATACCAAAAATAATAAGCGCCGATAAAATGATTTTTACAATATATTGCATATACTCATTTTTTAAGTTGATTTAAACTCCCCAACGATTGCTTCAAGGATGTCATGAAAGCTAATAATCCCTAAAATTTTATGGGTATTTTTTTCGGTAATTAAAACGATACTTACCGAAGAACGCTTTAACCGCTCAATCGCGACAAGAGACGGAATATCGGCGTCAATACGCACAACCGGCTGAATAAGTGATTTTAAATTTAAATTATCTTTTCCGTTATCAAACACATGGGTTAAAACATCCTTGCTTTCCACAGCTCCGAGATTATTATCTAACGACCCGTCACAAATCGGAAAAACTGACCGATCACTGCCGGTTATTTTATTTCTAATCACTGCTGGCGAATCATTAATATCCAGCCAAACCACTTCATGATTCGGCGTCATAAAATCTTTTATCGGACGGTTGCCTAAATGGAAAATACTTTCCACCATTTTTTGTTCGGCTCGTTCAAAGACTCCACTTTCCGCCCCCTCGGCTATCAATAATTTTATCTCTTCTTCGGTAACAATTTGTTCAGAGGCAGATTTAATATGTAGTAACTTAAGAAAAAAGGAGGTAGAAGCGCTTAACAACTTGACCGCTGGCGTGGTAAATTTCATTACCATTTTTATTGGTCCGGCAACTTTCAGGGATAATTTTTCTGGATTGGATAAAGCAATTTGTTTAGGCACTAATTCACCTACGACTAAGGAAAGAAAAGTTATCACGATGACTACAACAACTACGCTCATTGGTTCGCTGTATGCGGCAATCAAAGGAAATTTGGCCAACCATTGCGCCATATGTTCGGCAACAGTCGCTCCGCCAAACGCGCCGGCAAATATGCCTATCGCGGTAATGCCGATTTGAATCGTGGAGAGCATGTCAGCTGATTTTCTCGTTAAAGATAAAGCGTTTTGAGCTTTTTTATTTCCCTGCTTTGATAAATGTTTAAGACGACTTTTTTTAACACTTAATAAAGCTATTTCGGACAAAGAAAAATAACCATTTAAAACAATTAGAGCGATTATTAAAATAATTTCAATTAGTATTCCAGACATAGAAAATTAGTTTTTACCCACTTAGATAGAAATTATATTCATAATAACACAGTCCGCCTTATTTTAAAAGGCTCAAGTCCCGCTTCCCTCCATACTTTTTACACAAAAAAAATTGCCTTATCTTAGGCAATTTTTTCTTGATTTTTTGGCTCCCGGGGCTGGATTCGAACCAGCGATATCCACGTTAACAGCGTGGCGTTGTACCGCTCAACTACCCGGGATTAATTGAAAAACCCGCCTCATCGGCGGGTGTAATCAGTTTTTTAACATTGAAAAACTACACTCCGCCGGCGGGTGAATTATTGTTATTATTATTTAATCGCGTAGTTTTCATATGAATAAAGTATAGCACGAAAAGCGAATTTTGTCAAGTTTTCAAATAAGACGCCTGAACTGTCCCTGCTGTCCAGCATTCATCAAGCAAGCAGTCGCGCATCTCTTTCAAACGCCGTCTATATTCCTCTTTAATTTGCTGTTCACTCTTCTCTAATTCCAAATCAAGCAATGCCAAAAATCTCTTTTTCATCGCGGGATAATCTTCCAAACCGAGCACTGACGCTCGTTTCAAATGTTCAAATGCCCACCCCACCTCACGACGCTCCACCATCGTTTCAAACAAATCCGGTGTAATTTCTTTCAATGTGCGCAGATATTCCGGGTCCTGTTCGGGAGATGGACGACGAGGTTTCTTCGCGGGTGATAAAAGAAAATTCCCGGCAAATGTGCTTTCTTCTATCTCTTTCTTAAAGCTGCGCAACAACGTCCGATACCCGTCAACCAACTCGCTGTCGCTTCGAGCAAGTAAGTCATCAATGTGGCTGACCAGTCGGTCGCGGATTTCTAAATAATGCGGCAGACCGTATTTTTGCGAATCGCGGACCTGCGTAAACGCCAACCACACATCCCCGTTTTTTATCGCCCGCTCAAATAAAATCTTGGTAACCTCTGTCACTGTTTCCAAAAAATACTCACTCGCATTAAAACCTTTCGTCTCGCTCCCCTGGCTGTCGCCAGCGCTCTCCTTCGCCAGATCGGCTGGCGCAAATAAAAAATCATCGCGACCCCACGTGGGGTTGGCGAGTTCTAAATTCGAATTAGGCGGATGCTCTAACATAAATCACGTAACTGGCCACCAGTGAAGTATAACAAACTGATTTATTTACGCAAGCGCGCGCCTTGACACCCACCTCTTAAACCCATATAATTCCACTACTAACCCTTGACTAATCCCTATGTCAATAATCAAAGACTCCGCCCGCAACTCGGTGATTTTACGGCTGATTTTAATCGGCGTGCTGTCGCTTTTGTTATTAATTCCGACCGGAATGATTAATTCCATAGTTTATGAGCGAGAATCCCGAAGCCAGGAAGCTATAAACGAGGTCAGTTCAAAATGGAGCAACGAACAAACTGTCGCCGGACCGATTTTGACTATTCCCTACAAAAAATATCTTAAAGACAAAGATAACCCGACCAAAGTAATTGAAACTATTTCTTACGCGCATTTTCTGCCGGAACGTTTGGACATCAGCGGAAACATAGAACCAAAAATGCTCAATCGCGGAATGTACGATGTCGTGGTGTACAATTCAAAACTGGATTTAAGCGGCGGATTCAAAGCGCCAGATTGGAGCAAACTGAATATCAATCCGGCTGACGCGTTTTTGGATCAAGCCGCCGTGTCGGTCAATATTCCGGACATGCGCGGAATAAAAGAAAAAATCGCGTTCGCTTGGAATGGCGCGGCGATTAATTTAGAACCGGGCGTTCAAGGAGACATTGTCAAGTATTTGGACCTAACCGTGCCGATTCAATATAACGATGCCGAACGATTCGGCGAAGTGATGCCGACAAAAATAATGCCACTGGACGCTGTTTCCAGCGGCGGATCCGGAGTCAGCGCCAAAGTTCCGATTGGCAGTGATGGCAGTTACAATTTTAAACTAACGCTGGATTTAAACGGCAGTCAAAGATTAAATTTCCTACCATTGGGAAGTGAAACAAATGTGGAAGTAAAATCAAGCTGGAATAATCCGAGTTTTGACGGCACATTCTTGCCTGATGAACGCAATGTTACCGACTCCGGCTTTACCGCGAAATGGAAAGTCCTGCAATTCAACCGAAATTATCCGCAAAGTTTCTCGGAATTATCCAACTCTAATTTAATCGGCTCGGCTTTTGGCGTGAAGCTGATGGTGCCGGTGGATCAATATCAAAAAACCTCCCGCGCCGTAAAATACGCCATCCTGACGATCGCGCTCACTTTCTTGATATTTTTCTTTGTGGAAATTTTTAATCGCACCCGCATCCATCCTTTTCAATATATTTTGGTCGGCTTGGCGTTAGTGTTGTTCTTCACTCTTTTGCTTTCCATTTCCGAACATCTTGGATTTAATTACGCGTATCTGATTTCCGCCGCGTCGATTCTGCTAATGACTTCTCTCTACACAAAAACCGTGTTCAAAAATACGCGCGCGACAGTAATTTTATCCCTAATTCTTATTGCAATTTACACCTTCATTTACACAATCTTACAGCTTCAAGATTACGCGCTCTTAATCGGCAGTATCGGCCTATTCTTCATCCTGGCCGCGGTAATGTTTATCTCAAGGAAGATTAATTGGTACGAAGTCGGTGGACGAGAAAATGGCTAATTCAAGCCAAAAAAATCAAAATTAACAAAAATCACCCCTTGACAAAGGGGTGATTTTGTGCTATAATATATTGTTTTCCAGGCTAGGAAAACGCGTTCTTTACTGGTAATTCAGAGCCACAAATACCCGTCCGGCAATGGTGTCGGACAGGGTCAAGTTCAGTGTTCAAAGACGGCCACAAGTTGGCCACAGGGGGAAACATGGACCCGGTAATTTCGATGGCGCTGGTGGTGTGCGGCCTGACTGCGTTCGAAGTCATAAACTCAATTGACAACGCGGTCATCAACGCCGACATACTCGCCAAGATGTCGGCAAAAGCCCGCAGGTGGTTCCTGCTCTGGGGGCTGCTCATCGCGGTGTTCGCGGTGCGAGGGCTAATGCCATGGCTGATCGTATGGCAAGGCACTGGCCTGACTGCCTGGCAAGCGGTCGCGGCAACGTTCTCATCGGATCCACAAGTTGTGGAAGCGATGCACAGCGCCGCCCCAACCCTGCTCCTCGCCGCGGGAATGTTCCTTTTCCTCCTCGCCATCCACTGGCTGTTCATGGAGGAAAAAAATATCGCCTTCAATTTCGAGCGGCGCGTCATGAAGCATGGTGTCTGGTTCTACACCATTGCCTCAATCGTTCTGCTTGTGGTGGTGTGGCGCGCCATCAACCTCAACCCGATGATGGCTCTCGGAGCTGTTGCCGGCTCGTCCGCATTTTTCATCATGCTGGGTTTCAAACACTCGGCGGAAGAGGCGGAAAGGAAAATGGTGGATGGCTCCAGCCACCTGTCTGACTGGTCAATGATTCTCCTGCTGGAAGTCATTGACACATGCTTCAGTGTGGACGGGGTGCTCGGCGCCTTCGCCTTCACCATGAGCGTCCCTCTGATTCTCATTGGCAATGGCATCGGCGCCTTCGTGGTGCGCCAACTCACAGTAGGCAACATCGAGAGAGTGAGGC
>JACRPD010000051.1 GCA_016214105.1 Candidatus Magasanikiibacteriota bacterium | reverse complement strand
CCGCGAAAGCTAAAATATTTGGTGATAAAGTTGAAAGAGATGTGCCGCCAGCGCCGGTGTAAATAGTAGATGAAGTAAATAAATTATTCCATCCTAATCCATTTCTGCCTAAATCAAACAAACCGGTATGGCTCGGGCTGACATGTCCGCCGGCAATTACCGCTCCGGTCGTTCCATTTCCAACAACTAAAGAATACGCGGTTCCGGCGGCAGTGGAAGTCGCGACATAAGTATTGTTTCCATTCACAAACAAATTATCCGTACCCGCGGCAGTGCCAACCAAGAGAGTGGAGGAAGCTTGCAGAGTGTTGTCAAAATAAGCAATGCCGTTAACGCCGATTTTATCATGAAAGTAAGCGTCATTGCCATTAAAAATAAAACCAGGGTCGGAAATTGATTCTGCGGCCGCGCCGACGAGCAGGTCATTATATAAAGTAGTAGTATTAGTTACTTGCAAAGTGCCGGAAACGTTGGAATTTCCGCTGGCAATGATTGAACTCATTGTTAAACTTCCAAAATTGCCAGAACCAGACGCGGTGATATTTCCACCAGCTGTTATATTTCTGGTGGCAGTAATGTCGCCGCTAGTGGAATCTGTATTCTTACCAACACTAAGATTCGTACCCACGGAAAAACCATGCGACACGCCGCCACCGGCTCCGGAAAGCATTGTCCACTCTTCATTCTTTTTGTCTTTTTCATTATAGACCGTCATTGACGGCCCGGAAGAATAGTTATTGACAACAGTTTGTTGCAGGCCGGTAACTTTCGCGTTGCTGAAATCAACCGTGCCGATTATTTTTATATCCTGCAAAGTAGTGATGCCATTTGCGGAGTCAGCGGCAGTCTTTGTTTCATCGGCAGGTGTTTCAGTCTTTGCCGCTTTTGTTTCATTACTATTATTAGTTTGTGGCGCCAAAGCCTTAGCAACTTCTTTTTTAGTTTCAGAATTAGAGTAAACAGTTAGTTGCGACTTGGAGATAGTCGTCGGCGTCACGACAAGAGTCGTTTTTTTTGTTTGAACCGTCGCTGTGTCAGAGGTCTTGTTTGTTGTGGCCGTAGTCTGTAGTCCGTTGTCCGTAGTCTTTTGTTTCGGCCCAACCACTACACCCGATTCAACCGCGATATTTTTAACTGCCGGCTGTTCATCAGCGGACGGATTAATTTTATCAGCCAGCTGTCCGATTTTGCTTTTTGCCGCGTCAACCAATTCAACGACACCGTCAGTTCCTTCTTTTATTGATGATTCAAATGTTGATCCAACCGAATCCATTGAATTGCCGACCGTCGCGCCAAAGTCCTTTATGTCATGCGATAAAGTTTGGCCGAAGTCAGCGCCGGCGTCAACCGCTTTTTTGCTGATGTTTTTAATTTTGTTTAAACCGGTTTGCAGAAATGACGCGGTTACCTGTTCTTTCACTGTAATTTTTTTCTCAACGGTTTTTGCTTTGAGCGCGGCTTCTTCTCTTTGGTCGGCGCGAACCGGCTGCGCGGCCTTTACGCTGATTTTTCCGATTTTTTCTTTTATGGTTTTTTGCGTCGCGTTGAATAAGCCGGCAACGCTATTTTCTCCGTCTTTGATTGATGATTCAAATGTTGATCCAACCGAATCCATTGAATTGCCGACCGTCGCGCCAAAGTCCTTTATGTCGTTCGTAAATGTCTTGCCAAGATTCGCGCCAGTGTCCACTATTGATTGGCCGAAGAATATGGCTTTTTTAGCAAAAGCGCTGAAAGAAATTGTTGATTTTTTTGGATTGCTGTTTTTTGCGTTTGAAACATCGGACAACAAACTGGCCTTCGCGTTAGAAATTAACAAGAGGGATAAGGCAACACAAAAAGCGCTCCAATAAAACAGATTCCGAAGAGGAAATTTTGTTTTTCGGCCCATAGAAACGAACTCATTTTTTATATATGAAATATTATACCATAAATAAAAATTTGTTAAAACTGTTTTTTGGTTTGTTTTTGGTGTTTTTAGGCAAAGTTATCCACAGCACGCCAGTCGCTTCGCTCCGGCGCGCCGCAAGCAGTTTGTGGCAGTAAAAAATTTTGGTAAAATTTTGTCCCCAGCCATCCTCTTGACTAATCATAATAGTTTGTTATATAATGCTGGCGTTGCTGGGCGGTGTCAATCTGTCCGGCTGATAATTATTTTTTTAAATAACTTTAAGTAAAAACCCGTTGGATAAAAAATCTGTTCCGACCACTCGGGATAGTGCGGGAAATTTTTTACGTATGGCAGAATTTCAAAGAACAAAGCCACACGTGAACGTTGGTACTATCGGCCATGTTGATCATGGCAAAACAACTCTGACAGCGGCAATGCTGAAAGTTGCCGCGGCTCACGGCATGAATGCCGACATCAAGGAAATTGAAGACCTTGACAAGGCGCCGGAGTCAAAATCGCGCGGCATCACTATTGCCACCGCTCACGTGGAATATGAGACCGCTAATCGCCATTACGCTCACGTTGACTGCCCCGGCCACGCTGACTATGTCAAAAACATGATCACTGGCGCGGCGCAGATGGATGGCGCGGTTTTGGTTGTTTCCGCAGCTGATGGTCCAATGCCGCAGACCCGCGAGCACATTTTGCTCGCTCGTCAGGTCGGCGTCCCGTATATCGTCGTGTTTTTAAATAAGGTTGATCAAGTGTCTGATCCGGAACTGATTGACTTGGTGGAAGCCGAAGTCAGGGATTTATTGAAGAAATATGAATTTCCCGGTGATACCACCCCGATTATTCGCGGGTCAGCGTTGAAGGCTTTGGAAAATCCAAATGATGAGACAGCCGCGAAGCCGGTTTTGGATCTTTTGAAAACTTTGGATGAATATATTCCGGAACCGAAGCGCGATTTAGACAAGGCTTTTTTAATGCCGGTTGAAGATGTGTTTTCAATTGAAGGCCGCGGCACGGTTGTTACCGGCCGTATTGAAAGAGGCATTGTGAAGATTGGCGATGAAATTGAAATTGTCGGCGTTCGCGATACCCAGAAAACAACGGTTACCGGCGTGGAAATGTTTAACAAGACATTACAACAGGGTCAAGCCGGGGATAATGCCGGTATTCTCTTGCGCGGCACTAAGAAAGAAGACGTGGAACGCGGCATGGTTTTGGCCAAGCCGGGCGCAATCAAGCCGCACACTGAATTTGAAGCAAAAGTT
>JACRPD010000052.1 GCA_016214105.1 Candidatus Magasanikiibacteriota bacterium | reverse complement strand
TTTGATAAAACTTTTACCAAACAATCTTAAATCATAAGTAAACAGAACACGGATCGGACGGATTTAACGGATTTCGACGGATCCGTTCTGATCTGTTTGATTCGTTCAATCCGTGTTCTATCATCGCTTGGTGTTGCAAAGGATTCATAACAGGACTATAATAAACCCTGTTATTATTTTAAAAATTTTATGAATGAGGGAATGGAAAAAATATCATCGCGGCATTATTGGAAATTGTGGCTGGTTTTGATATTGGTGGGCGCGAGTTTTGGCGCCGGATTATTTTTAGGAAAAGTTTGGCAGGTGAAAGATTTTGTCAGCGATGAGAAAGGCGATATTGAAATAATCAAAGTATTGAATTTATATTCAAAAAGCCGGTCATCATCAGCGGATTTTGAGCAGTTTTGGTCGTTGTGGAATAAAGTAAAAGAGAAATTCGTTGATCAGCCGGTTGATGATGTCAAATTATTCTACGGCGCTTTGCAGGGAGTGGTGTCAGGTTTGGAAGATCCGTATTCAATGTATTTCCCGCCCAAGCAAGCGGAAGAGTTTGCCGAAGAATTGTCCGGTGAGTTTGAAGGCATCGGCGCGGAAATCGGAATTAAAGAAAAGCAACTCATAATCATCGCGCCTTTGTCCGGTTCACCGGCGGAGAAAGCCGGGATAAAATCAGGCGATAAAATTTATTTAATTGACGGCGAGGAAACTTACGGTTTATCTTTGGATAAAGCGGTAGCTAAAATCCGCGGGCCAAAAGGCACGGCGGTAAAATTAACCATTAGCCACGATGGTTTGCAAGAGGTGCAAGAAATAACGATTGTCAGAGACACGATTGTCGTGCCGAATGTTGTTTGGGAGATGAAAGATAAAAATATCGCTTATTTGCGTGTTAGCAGTTTTAATGATGACACCTGGAATCAATTTGATAAAGCCATTAAAGAAATAAAATTAAAATCCGCAAAAGGCATTGTCTTGGATTTGCGCAGTAATCCGGGCGGTTATTTAGACACGGCGATATCTGTCGCCAGCGAATGGATTAAGTCGGGTAATATCGTGACGGAAAAATTTAGCGCGGACAGAGAAAATAATCATGCCACAATCGGCGCGCATCGCTTGCTTGGCGTCCCGACCGCGGTCTTGGTTGATGGCGGTTCCGCTTCCGCGTCGGAAATCGTTGCCGGCGCTTTGCAGGATTACGGCGCGGCGAAAATCATCGGCATGAAAACTTATGGCAAGGGTTCGGTGCAGGATTTTGAAGTTTTGCCGGACGGTTCAGCGCTTAAATTAACTGTCGCTCGTTGGTACACGCCGAAAGATCGGCAAATTGATAAAGAGGGGATTATGCCGGATGTGGTTTTGGATAAGATGGTGGAGAGCGTGACTTCCACGGCGGGAGTGATTGAGTATAAAGATTTGGGGATAGAGAAGGCGATTGAGTTATTAGGCGAGTAATTATGAATTATGAATTAAGAATTAGTGGCGAGGTGATCCATGGCGATGGGGTGGGGAAGAGGCTGGGTTATCCGACGGCAAATTTGGATATTAAAAAAGAAAAAATAAAATTAAGCCCGGGGGTTTATGCCGCCCGGGCAGTTTTAAATACTAAAAAATATAACGCCTCGTTGGTAATTCAAGAAAAAATTTTTAAAGTAGAAGTACACCTGCTTGATTATACCGGCGAAGATTTTTACGGCGCTTATTTAGAAGTTGAACCGGTGGAGAAAGTGAGCAAGATTGTTCCGTTTAAGAGTGAAGGGGAGTTAATTAAAAAAATAGCAGAGGACACAAAAAAAGTAAAATTGTTATTAAATATACCAATTTACTAATTTACTAATTATACAAATGCTATACAAATATGAGTTGACGTCGGTCAATATTAAATATTATCTTAACAAGAATTAGTATAGCATTAGTATCATTAGTACTCTATTCGTATATTAGTATATTATATTCGTTCTATCCAATGCTTATCCACCTCTACCTCTAATTCAAGGTAGATTTTTTTATTCAGCGCGGCTTCCAGTTCGCGGCGGGCCATTTGGCCAACCTCTTTGATTTTTTGGCCGTTGCGGCCGATGATAATTTTTTTGTATCTTTCCTGGTTGGTCAAAATTCGCGCGGAAATGACCGTGATATCTTTTTTTTCTTCCACATTGTCAACTTCCACGGTAATCGCGTAAGGGACTTCTTTTTCAAAAACCGAAAAAACTTTTTCCCGAATAATTTCTCCGATCCAAAAATAATTGTCAATATTTGTCCATTGTTCAGCCGGGTACATCGGTTCGCCTTCCGGCAGAAGTCCCAGCACTTTTTCTTTAAGCGGCTGGATGTGGCTGGCGCGCAGGGCGGATAATTTGAATACACCGTCAAATTCTTTGCCCCAAGCTTCGTAGTCAATTTCAAACTGTCGTTCGCGCGGCGACAAGTCGCATTTATTTATCACTAAAAGTTTGGGAATTTTCAAATGCCTCACCATGCCGAACGCCGCCCGTTCTTCCTGGCCGATTTCGCGCGACGGATCAACCACGTAAATAATGAGATCAAGTTCTTGTTCCAGCAGATTAACGACTTTGTTGACTAATTTGGCGCTCAAAGGATTTTTTTTATCTTTAAAAATACCCGGCGTGTCAACAAACACGGCTTGCGCTTCCGGCGTGGTGATTACGCCGTGGATTTCGTTTCTGGTCATTTGCGGACGAAAAGAAGTGGCGGCGATTTTAGTGCCGACGAGAGTGTTCAGCAGGGTGGATTTTCCCACGTTAGAGCGGCCGATGAGGGCCACAACGCCTGACCTCATAATACTAATATACGAATAGAGTACTAATGGTACTAATGGATACTAATATCCTTTGAAGTGACTTGTATTGTATCATTGTCTTGTTATTATTTCAAGGAGGTTGTATAATATCCGTGTAGAATTGTATTATCAATTTGTGAATTGGCATTTTAGTTATGAAAGTTATACTCTTGAAAGAGGTGAAAAATATTGGGAGTAAGGGAGAGATTAAAGAAGTCGCGGATGGATACGCGCGGAATTTTTTGTTTAGACAAGGCCTTGCCAAAGCGGCCACGGCAACGGCGATTGAATCAATCAAAGCAATGGAAGAAAAAAAAGCGCGAGATATGCAACGCGAGCTGACTGAAAGCCAAAAAACCGCCAACCGGTTGGACGGAGTGGAAGTTGAAATCCTGGCGAAGACAAGCGACGCGAGCACGCTTTATTCGGGAGTGGGGGCGGAACAGATTACGCGCGCGGTCCGCAAACAGCTTGGCGTTGATTTAAAAATCGAACAAGTTGATTTGCGAAAGGGGATTAAAGACTGCGGCGAGCATCGCGTTAAAATAAAATTTCCGCATGGTTTGGAAGCGGAACTGATTGTCAGAGTATCAGCTGAATAGCTAAAGGCCCCTCTATCGTTGGAGGGTGTTTTAATTAAAAATTCAACTTTATGTTATCCAAAAAAGCTCGTAAATATATTTTCGTCGTTGGCGGGGTGTTGAGCGGGGTGGGGAAGGGCGTAACTTGCGCGTCGCTGGGCGCGATTTTTAAAACCAAGGGATTTAAAGTTACCGCGCTTAAAATTGACCCATATATCAATGTTGACGCCGGTACAATGAATCCGGTTGAACATGGCGAAGTGTTCGTTACCGATGATGGCGATGAAACCGATCAAGATATGGGGAATTACGAGCGCTTTTTAGACGTGGATTTAAGCTCGGAAAGCTACATGACGACCGGTCGGGTTTATTTAACCGTGATTCAAAATGAGCGCGCCATGAAATACAAAGGCAAATGCGTGCAAGTGGTGCCGCACGTGCCGGAAGAAATCATCAGGCGGATTGACAACGCGGCTGATAAACACAACGCGGAAATCGTTTTGATTGAAATCGGCGGCACAGTGGGGGAATATGAAAATATTTTATTTTTGGAAGCGGCGAGGATTTTAAAATTAAAACATCCGAGCGACGTCGCTTTTATTTTGGTCAGTTATTTGCCGATTCCCAGCCATTTGGGGGAAATGAAAACCAAACCGACCCAGCACGCGGCGCGCGCTTTGAATAGCGTAGGCATTAACGCGGACTTTATCATCGCGCGAGGGAAGACCGAGCTGGACAAGCCCAGGCGTGAAAAGCTGGCGATTTTTTGCAACGTGCCGGCGGATAATTGCGTGTCCGCGCCGGATGTGGCGTCAATTTACGAGATTCCGCTGTTATTGGACAAAGAAAATGTCTGTAATAAATTATTGAAAATGATGCATTTGCGTCCGCGGCGGAAAGATTTGACGGAGTGGAAAGATTTAAATAAAAAAATTGTCAAAGCCAAAAAAGAAGTAAAAATCGCGGTAGTCGGGAAATATTTCGGCACCGGAGAATTCACTTTGGCTGATTCGTATATTTCCGTGATTGAAGCGATAAAACACGCATCATGGTTTAATAATGTTAAACCGATTTTAGAATGGATTGATTCAGAAGATTTTGAAAACGAACCAAGTAAAATAAATATTCTACGCCAGTATGACGGCGTGGTGGTGCCGGGCGGATTTGGCGGCCGCGGGGTTGAAGGTGTGATGATGGCGATTAAATTCGCGCGGGAGAATAAACTGCCGTATTTAGGATTATGCTATGGCATGCAGTTGGCTTGCGTGGAGTTCGCGCGTAATGTTTTAGGCAAGAAAAAAGCGCACACGGTTGAAGTTGACGCCGAAACTCCTGATCCGATAATTCACATCAGTCCCATTCAAGCCAAGAATGTGCGGGAAAATCGTTATGGCGGGACAATGCGGTTAGGCGCGTATGATTGTGTTTTGACTGCCGGCAGTAAAACGCAAAAAGCATATGGCGTTGATAAAGTTAGCGAACGGCATCGCCATCGTTATGAATT
>JACRPD010000028.1 GCA_016214105.1 Candidatus Magasanikiibacteriota bacterium | reverse complement strand
TTTGTAATTTTTAATTTGTAAACAATTTCTAATGAATGAATTTTTAATTTTAAAATGATAATAAATCGCTCATTGGAAATTAAAAAATTAAATAATTGTTTAAAAATTACAAATTAAAAATTACAAATTAATCACTGTCTCCCCCTCCCTCAACACCTCCACTTTCCCATCCAACACTCTCACAATCGTTGACGGCGCGCGGCGAGGCAATTCGCCGGCGTCAATAATAATGTCCGGCTGATCTGGTTGATTGGCAAAATACCGCTGAACCGCTTCAACGTTGTATGGCTGTTCTTGCCCGGAAATATTTGCCGAGGTGGAAACTAAAGGCGCGTCCAACAAACGGCTTAACTGCGCCGGAATCGGATGACTGGTAACGCGAAAAGCAATAGTCCCATCCGGCGCCACCACACCAGCACACAATGACTTTATGGACTTTATGACTTTATGGACTTTTGACTCGCCAACCACTGTCAACGCGCCCGGCCAATACTTATCCGCCAACTCCTGCAATTTCGGACTCCATTCTAAGTATTCTAAAGCCATCGCCGCATCGGGAACCACCACCAACATCGGTTTATTTTCCTGACGCTGTTTTATTTTCGCGACTTTTTCAATTGCTTCTCTATTTCTCGCGTCGCAACCCAAACCATAACATGTCTCCGTCGGATAAACAATAGTTAGACCATTCCTTAACATTTCGACAATTCTATTATCATTTATATCATCTTGTTTTACCACTTGCATAGAAAAATATTAACGAAATATAAGTTCAGTTGACGTTTGGTTTATCTCCATAACTTTCACGCGTAAGCGACTCTTTTCCAGGGCTTAAAAGCCCTGGCTACTATCGAGCGTCCCTACGGGACTTTTACACAAATAATTTTTTGGTTGTCGCCGAAAACATCAATAGTTGTATTTATTTTCTCCTCCACCTCAAATACGCTTCAACAAAATTATCTAATTCCCCTTCCAAAACGCTCTTATCATCCGTCGTCTCGTAATCAGTCCGCAAATCTTTAACTAAATGGTACGGATGCAAAACATAAGAACGAATCTGACTGCCCCATTCCGGACTTTTGTATTCCCCGCGAAGTTTTTGTTTTTCTTCATCTTCTTTCTCATCTTTTAATTTTTGCAATTTGGATTTCAAAACTTTCATCGCGGTTTCTTTGTTTTGCAATTGCGAGCGTTCGTTTTGGCACTGCACGGTAATGCCGGTCGGAATATGAACAATGCGTACTGCTGAATAAGTGGTATTCACGCTCTGTCCGCCTTTTCCGCCGGACATAAAAGTGTCAATGCGCAAATCTTTGGCATCAATATTAATATCCGGCGTTTCCTCCATTTCCGGAATCACCTCCACCAGCGCGAATGAAGTGTGGCGCATTTTTTCAGCGTCAAACGGCGAGACGCGCACCAGCCTGTGCGTGCCGTGTTCGGATTTCAAATGACCATAAACAAACTTGCCGGCGACTCTAAACACAGCGGATTTAATGCCTGCCTCTTGTCCTTTAGACTCGTCCAATATTTCTGTTTTCCATTTTTTCTTCTCGCAATATTTCAAATACATCCGCAAAAGCATCTCCGCCCAATCCTGCGCCTCGGTGCCGCCGCTGCCGGAATGGATCGCGACAATGGCGTTCTGGCTGTCATATTTTTCCGACATCAACGTGTTAAATTCCAACCCGCCAACTTGTTTATTTAATGATTGATATTGTTTTTCAATTTCTTCCCGCAAATTCACCTCTTTATCGGCCTCGTCAAGTTGAGCCATTTCCAACAAATCCTTAATTTCTTTTGCTAGTTTTTCCCAATGCTCTTTTTCTTCTTTCAACCAGTCGAGCTTCTGGCTTTTCTCCACCGCTTTTTTTTGATCAGACCAAAACCCCGGCGCGTTCACTTCCGCTTCTAATAATTGTATTTCATTCTCTTTTTCCGGCAATCGCAACATGAGCTTGATTTCCGCAAGCTTTTGATCCAGCGCTGTCAAAAATTTTACCAATTCGTGCATTTCCATAACACCTGACTAAATTAAGGAGTGAATAAACGCATACGCCGGCAATATTTGAATCTTGCCTTCCGGCAATTCCAACTCACCGCTTTCATCAAAAGTCAAAATCATTGCCTCAGCAACACGCAATTCTTTCATCGCCACGGCCAAAGACGCCGCTTCTCGCTCTTTGGTTTTTGCGTCAGCCAACCCCCAACAAACCTGAATCAAACTAAAACTGCCATCCGCGCGTTTGACGACAAAATCAACTTCCGCCGACTTTTCTTTGTAATAATATAATTCTCCGCCAACGCGTTTAAGGTGCAAAAACACCGTGTTTTCCAGCATCCTGCCTCTATCTTCGGAAAAACTCATTGATACCGCGTTTGCCATGCCGGTATCAACCGCGTATATTTTCTTAAACGCTTTTTGCGTGGTTTTCAGAGAATAAGAAAACTGGGATAAATCAAAAAGCAAAAACGCGTCCTTAAAATATTCCCCGTAGTTCGCGGCGGTCTGACGCGACAAATCGTAAAGCCGGCTTAACGCTGACACTGACAGTGTCTTGGCGGAATTACTGAATAAAAATACGCCCATTTTTTCTAACACGTCTTTGTCGCGCACATCATACCGCGCCACAATGTCTTTCTGCACGATATCATTATAATACTGCTTCAACAATTCCAAATTTCCGCTTAAAACCGCCTCCGGAAATCCGCCCAGCTTTAGATACTCGCGAAAATGTTTTGACAAAATACCTGACTTTAATACCATGTCTTTCTTGCCCGAAACTTCCACATTATGAAAACTTAAATATTCGGAAAAAGACAGCGGCAAAAGCTGATAAGACAAATGCCTGCCTGATAAAAGCGTAGATAACTCCGAACTTAATAATTTAGAAGACGAACCGGTAATAAAAATTTTGAATCGTTCGTCGTCGCGTAATTTCCGCACCGCCGTCTCCCAATTTTTTATGCTTTGAATCTCATCAAAAAACAAAAACTTTGGCGCCACGCCAAAATATTCGGTATATGTTTCAACTATTTCCTCAATCACCTGCGGGTAATTATTTTCCACGAAAAACGGATCCTCAAAATTAACATACAGCCACCGGCCGCTATCTTTTACTTTCCGCACTAATAATTTCAAAACTGACGACTTACCGCTGCGTCTAGGTCCGACTATATCAACCACCTCTTTGTTTTTTATATCAATCTTTTCTGTTAGGACGCGCGGAAAAAGTCTGCCTGATTCTGCCGATTTTAGCCAAAAATCTATTACTTTTACCAATTGTTCTCTGTTCATACTGGCAATAATAGAGATAATATATACAAGTATAGTTTAATATAAATCAAAATTATTGTCAAGTATACATGTTGATAACAAAAAACCGTCCAGCTCCCGCCAAACGGTTTTGTAATATTCTATGAAATCTCATTTTTGCCATTCCACTTCAGTCTTCTGCGATCTCTTTTTCAATTTCTTAAAAAAAATCGTATCCTTTTCGACCTTCGCAATCTCAACCTCTTCGTATGCTTGATCCGTAGCCTCTGACTTTGTGTTATCAATGTCTAATGTGTTGGTGTTTGCAGCAAACTCTGGACACTGCAAATTTAGTCTGATTTTGTCTGGTTGTTCCTGACCATCAATATAGTGAGTAATTGTAACATATTTGGGTTCACCGATACCTCTATTACCATATGTAAATGGTTCGTCTTCATAATCACTCTCTTCACCTGAAGAAAATATCCCATTCTGCTTCATCGCGCTTATCCACTCCTTTGGCGGTTTCCATTTACCGCGCTTCTCTACTTTATAACCTGTAGCCGCCGGAGTACCATAAGCTTCATCTAGAAATTCCACACTGCCATCCGGATTAAACAACTTCTTGGTAGGTCCCAAATTACCAGCTTCTTTAAAGGAGAACACAACTGGTACTCCTCTATCAATCAAACTTTCTGTTTGCTTCAACCTTTCTTCATGTTTGCCGAGCTTAAGAACGAGAGAATCCTTTTTTTCGGTAAATACTCGTTCAAACATTTCCTTCTTGTTTTGTTCCATGTCTTCTTTTCCTTCTACTCTTAAACTGTCTTCAATTTCTTTTCTTTCATCTAAATGATTTTTTCTGCCTTCTTGAGACATATATTTTAAAAATTAAAACTAAAACTTAATATCTTTTATAATACCCCCCCCCCCGACAGTATTTGTCAAAAATCAACTGTGGATAACAAAAATCGCCGTTGCGCGCAATGACGATCTCTGTTGTGGACCCGGCGAGACTTGCACTCGCATCCTTGGGTACCAACTCCAAGATGCTAACTGCTTACACTACGGGCCCAGCAGGTCCACGCGCAACATTATAACACAAAAACGCGCCTCTTTCGAGGAGCGCTTTTGTTTGGTACCCATTATTGACCCATAGTTGGTCATCTTGGAGTATTTATACAATACCAAATAAAATATCGTTTGTCAATACCATTTGTCCACACTTTACAAAAAACCGTAAGGCTCCCGCCAAACGGTTTTTCTTCTGTTATCAACAATTTAGCAATTTAATAATTTAACAATCTAATCGCTACTCATTAACTTACACACTTATTTACTTACACACTTATTTACTTACACACTTATTTACTTACACACTTTCGTTCTAATACATTCCTCCGCCCATGCCTCCCATTCCTCCGCCCATCGGCATCTGCGGCTCATCTTTCTTCGGCAAATCAGTAATCACCGCCTCGGTAGTTAGGAACATACCGGCAATTGAGACAGCGTTTTGCAAAGCGGAACGAGTTACTTTGGTCGGGTCAATAATGCCGGCCGCGACCATGTCTTCGTATTGGCCGGTTTGAGCGTTGAAACCGAAATTGCCATCATGTTTTTTCACCTCGTTAGCGACCACCGCGCCGTCATAACCGTCGTTAATGGCAATCAAACGCAGAGGTTCTTCCAAAGCGCGCTTTAAAATACCAACCGCCACTATTTCTTCATCATCCATTTTCATATCATCCAACACGGACATCGCGCGGACTAACGCCACGCCGCCGCCCGGCACCACGCCTTCTTCAATCGCGGCCTTAGTCGCGCCAACCGCGTCTTCAATCCGGTGTTTTACTTCTTTCATTTCCGTTTCTGTGGCAGCGCCAACTTTGATGACAGCAACTCCGCCGGCTAACTTAGCCAAACGTTCTTGCAATTTCTCGCGGTCAAAATCAGAATCAGATTGTTCAATCATTTTTCTGATTTGCGCCACGCGATCTTTAATTTCTTTTTCCGCGCCCCTGCCTTCAATAATCGTGGTATTATCTTTTGTCGCCACGACTTTTCTCGCCTTGCCCAAATCTTCCAAATTTGTGTTTTCCAATTTCAAGCCGACATCTTCGGTAATAACTTTGCCTCCGGTTAAAACCGCGATGTCTTGCAACATCTCTTTTCGTCTGTCGCCAAAACCCGGGGACTTAACCGCCAGCACGTTAAAAGTGCCGCGCAGTTTATTAACCACAAAAGTTGCTAAAGCTTGACCCTCAACATCATCGGCGATAATCACCAATTCTTTCTTGCCGGTTTGCGCGACTTTTTCCAACACCGGTAAAATTTCTTCCAATGAAGCGATTTTTTTATCAGTAATCAAAATGCTCGCGTCTTCATAATCCGCTTCCATCCGGTCCGCGTTAGTAACCATGTAAGGGGAAACATAGCCCTTGTCAAAACGCATGCCTTTCACGGTTTCAATTTCCATGCCGAATGACTGCGACTCTTCAACCGTAATGACGCCGTCGTTGCCGACCTCTTTCATCGCGGCGGCGATTTTCTCGCCGATCTCGCGATCATTCGCGGAAATCGCGGCTACATCGGCAATCTCGTCCGCCTCAACTTTTTTGGAAATTTTCTTTTTTAACTGTTCAACCACCGCTTCAGTCGCTTTATGCAGACCGCGATTCAAAGCCACCGGATTCACGCCGTCAGTCACATTTTTCAAACCCTCTCTAACAATCGCCTGCGCCAAAATCGT
>JACRPD010000060.1 GCA_016214105.1 Candidatus Magasanikiibacteriota bacterium | reverse complement strand
TTTACGAGCTGGCTGTCATTTTGCAGAAAGTAATTCAGAGCCGACAGAAAAACATCGGCGTCGCCCACGCTTTTGAGAGCGCGGATGTCCTTGTCCAAATAAGTGGCAATGTAGTCGCGCAAAGCCAATGAGCGCTGTTCGTGTCTTTCCATTAAATAGATTTCCGGCAAGCCGCCAGCCAAAAAAAAGTTGCTCCAGATTATTTTAATTTGGTTTTGCGCACGAAAGATTGGCTGTTGCAAAGCAAGAAATTTATCGCCGGTAAATTCATTTTTCGCGATGATGGAAATGAGGGATTGATTATCCTTTAACGAAAAATTATGGGCAATCAATTCTCGCCAACTCAAAGATGAAACGCGGAAAAAACGCACCCGGCCGGCGAGTGTTTCCGCCGAATGTTGATAAAGGTTTAGAGACGAAGAGCAGGAAATAATAATTTTGATATTTTGTTTATGCTGATCATGAATAATTTTTAAGACATCAAAAATTGCCGGCGATTTTTGCGCTTCGTCTATAAAAATAAATTTGCGGTTGGTTATTGATGCCAATGTTTGACCGAAGTTTTGTTCAACGATTTGCAAAAAGGATTCTGGTTGAGAAAAAATCTTAGCGCGCAATTCCGGCAAGTCAAAATTGAATTGGGCAAAATCATTATCGCTGTATTCGTCGGTTTTTAAAACATCAATCAACTGATTCATCAGTGTTGATTTTCCAACTTGTCTTGGCCCAATAATCACTGAAATAAATTGTTCCGATAAGCTCGCTTGCAGGGCCGGGAACACACTGCGTTTGATAAAATGCATAAGTAAAATTCAACGAATTATATATAAGGCATTATACAATATTCTACGAAAACTGTCAAGTGAATTATCCACAATGTAATTGCCTATTTGCCATTCACCAAGGAAACACGACAAAATAGTCGTGATTCGTTGGGGAATGGTTCCCAAAAAGGAGACGAAAATGGAGGAAAAAAAATGGCAGGTCCGTTGGATCTGTCAAGAAACCGCGGCGAGCGGACTTGTCGGCTCATATGGAGCTGACAAGGACGCGGCATGGGCGGCGATGGCCGAGGCCGCCACGTTAACGTGCCCGGGGTGCGGATACCACCCCATGGGGGTAGAAATGGAGGTTATATAGTCCGGGCCACAGCGGAAATCTGTGGTAAATGAAAAACACCAGCTGTTAAATATCCTCGGTGGCGAGGAGAATAAGGACGGCTGGAAAGGGAAAAAATGAATATTTCTTTTGCTATCCTCTTCTTCGAAGAGGACGGCATAGGAGATAACACTTCCACTTCTATCACCTTGAAAGAGGTGAAGAAATTGGAAGTGGCCGTAGGTTCCAGCATGTTTTTCGCAGGATATGCATGCGACGGAAACCACATCGAGGCTGTGTGCCTTGGTGTGGACATCACAGACGAGGCAGCCAAACAAGCTGCCGACGAAGTGGTGGCACGGTTCCGCAAGATTATTGCCGAGGAGGCATGAATCTGCGGGGATCCAAACCGAACCGGCGGGAAACCGGGACAGCCCCGCCACGGCGGGGTTGCGGCAACGACCGCTTGAACGGCAATTCCATGGCAACCCATGGGAAAGACCGTATCGTTCTCGACAGGCAATGGTCTGTTGTGAGCTCTTTGAAAATTTGCACACTAAGGGGGGCATCGGTCGCACACCGTTCGCTCCCCATCCAATTATCGTCTTTATTTTTAAATAGAGATGATTGAGGATAATTAATTTCCACCCCGCGCCAGCAGAAGAATACATTGCGCGATGAGAGCCTCGCATTCTCTCTCCGCGATACTTTCATTTCGCTTTGTTTTATCCTGAGTTTATCGAAGGATTCTTCTGCTGATGCGGGTTGTAAAAAACCCGACGGTTAAAAACACCGCGGCCATGGTGGTTGCGGTGTTCGGAGTATGGATAACAGGAAAAGGACAATGCGTTACGTTCTTTTTGTGCTGGAACTCATCGGCGTGACGATTCGGACGGTAGCGGCTCTGAGTCTGCTCGCGGTAGCGCTCGTCGCCGCCGGCTGGCAGATCATGGCGTTCAACGATGAAGTTTACAACGATTTCATCACGAACGTCGTGGAGAACGCCGGCGCGTCCCACGCAATGGGACTGGTTCTTTTCTACCTCCCAGGAATCTTGGCACTCCAATGTGGAGTCGCCTCCTTCCTCATAATCAGCGCCATAGAGCGCGGAGGGCGTCGAGCGCCCCGCCTCTGATCGTTCGTTCTTTCCTCGGGCCGGCCTGACCTTGTCAGCGCCGGTCCAAATCCCCTTGACAAACTCCGTTTCTTATGGTATACTATAATCGTATACTATGAGAAACAAAAAAATCCCTAAAATCAAGTACATTTATAATCTGGCAAAAAAACTGCCCTTTTTTGGTTTTGATGATTTAATCGGCATGGAAACCGATAGAATTTATCTTAAAATCCTGTTTTCTCGTTATGAAAAATCCGGCCGAGTGGTGAGATTGAAAAAAGGTCTATACGTTGCCAAAGAATATCTGGATAATTTGGAAAAAAAAGGGCGGCTCTCGGCCTATTTGGAGTTGGTTAGCAATATACTTTACGAACCCTGCTATTTAAGCTTGGATTATATTCTCTACAAACACAATCTGCTCACCGAAGTGCCAGTCAATTTCACTCTTGTTTCCACCCGTAAGACCAAAAGTTTTGCCAATGTCTTGGGCCGATTTTTCTATCATAAAATAAAAAAGGGGCTTTTTCGCGGGTTTACCGCCGCGCGCAAAGATGGTGATTTCATGATTTTAGAAGCCACCAAAGCCAAGGCTTTGTTTGATTTTTTGTATTTTAGAAAAAATCTGCTTTCCAATAAAGAATCGGCTGAAGAATTACGATTGAATTTGGTGGGTTTTACGGCAAAAGACAAAACAGAGCTGATGTCCTACGTCAAAATGGAGAAATCAAAAAAAATGAAAACTATAATTAATTATCTTTTTACTTAAAAATATGGAAGAGCGGTTAAAAATTTTTTTATTAAACCTGCTGGAAGAATCTGTTTCCGCCAGCAAGATCTTCAAAAGAAATTTGCTTAAAGAATACCTGCAGATTTTAATTTTGGATTTTATTTACGGCCACAAGGATTACAGCCGACTGGTATTTTACGGCGGCTCAAGTTTGGCCCACTGTTACGGCTTGCCGCGCTTATCCGAGGATTTAGATTTTGTTGATTTAAAGAAAAAAGTTGATTTTACTAAACTGGTCCAAGAGCTGAAGCTATATTTTAAAAAAAAGTTTGGCCTTGACTTGAGTTTTTCCATTCAGAAATTCAGGATTTATCTTAAATTTCCAATTCTCAAAGAATTGAATTTAGCGGAGGCCGGCGAATCAGACCTGTTATTTTTAAAAGTTGAGATATTTTCTGAATTTAATTTTTGCCGGAATTATAAAACGGAGATGACCCCGATTTTTAAATTCAACCAGTCGTTTTTGGTTCATGTCTTTGATTTGCCGACGCTTATGGCGACGAAAATCCGGGCGGTGCTGTTGAGAAAATGGATAAAAACGAATAAAAAAGGCGAAATATTGGCCGCGGTAAAAGGCCGTGATTATTTTGACTTATTATGGTATTTGGATAAGGGAGTAAGGCCGAATTTGGGGTGCTTGGAAAGCGGCAATATGGAAAATTTAAAAATGGAACTGATTAAGATTGTCGGGCAGGTTGATGAAAAAAGCATCAAATTTGATCTGGAGCCGCTGATAGCCGATCTGAATTTTGTAAATAATTTCAGTAAGAATTTTAAAGAGATTCTACAGAGAAAGATTAAAGAGCTGAAGTAGCGACCGCCCCAATCCTCTTGATATTGCCTTTTTTTCAGTTTAGTGTTATACTCTATTCTAGTTGTGATTTACCCCTAAAATCATTGATTCTATGACTCCGAAAATACTACTTATTATCCAAGCAATCAGCGCCATATTACTAGTCGTCGTGATCCTGCTCCAGCAAAAAGGCTCGGGGTTGGGCGCGGCTTTTGGCGGTTCCAGCAACATCTTCTCCACTCGCCGCGGCATTGACAAAACGCTTTTCCGCGCCACCATCGTTATCGCGGTGATTTTCTTCGGCGTGGCAGTGGCAAGTTTAATGGTTTGATTTTTGGCTTCTACTTTTCGCTATGGTTTCTTCCTTATTTTCTTATTTAAGAAATATAATTGTTAAAATTATCCGCCGTTGCCGCGCCAGGCCGATAAAATCGGTCCAGCATGATTTTAAATTATTGCAGAGAGCCAAAGGCAGATTCTGGCCGAGACTGTCGCAATTGTGGCACGTGCGCAGACTATTTTCTCCGGCGGAAAAAAATATTATCAGAGTCAGTTTTTTAATTTTGCTGTTAAGCTTGATTTGGGCCGGCTGGCGTTTTGCCGGCTCGCATTTAATTCAAAGCCCGGTCAATGGCGGACGCTACGTGGAAGCGGTGATCGGCTCGCCGAAGTCAATCAATCCGATTTTTGCCAGCACCAATGACGTTGATATGGATATCGCGCGTTTGGTTTTTTCCGGCCTTCTGCGCTACGATGCCAAACATCGTTTAGTGCCGGATCTGGCGGTAAAATATGATTTAAGCGCGGATAAAAAAATTTACACTTTTGAACTGCGCCGCGATGTTCTCTGGCACGATGGGAGCCCGTTCACTTCCAAAGACGTGCAATTTACCATTGAAGCGATCCAAAATCCCGCGGTCAACAGCCCGTTATTCGTAAGTTTCCAAGGAGTTTCAATTTCAACGATTGATGACTATACCGTCCGCTTTGTTTTGCAAGAGCCTTTCAGTCAGTTTTTATCGGTTTTGACCGTCGGTATTTTGCCAGAGCATGCTTGGTTTGACGTGCCGCCGGAACAAATGCGTTTTTCCAATTTGAATTTACAACCGATCGGCACCGGGCCGTTTATGTTTAAAAAATTAGCTAAAGACGATACCGGATATGTTTATAGTTATGAATTGGAGCGCTTTAACAAGTATTTCCGCCAGCCGCCATTTTTAGATGAGTTTATTTTCCAATTCTTTCTAGAATACGAAGGTCCGGCTGGCGCGATTGAAGCGTTCCGCGGGCAAAAAGTTGACGGCTTAAATTTTGTCCCGCATACTTTGCGTGACAAAGTTGAACGCAAGCGTGTGGTGCTGCGCACACCCCAATTACCCCAATACACCGCGCTGTTTTTCAACCAAGACAATCAGCCGATTTTAAAAGAGAAATCAACCCGCACCGCTTTGGCAAAAGCAGTTGACAAAGAAAAAATTTTACAGCAGGTTTTAAAAAACGAAGGTAGTGTGATTAATGGGCCGATTCTCCCGGGATTTATCGGCTATGATGCTAACGCCGGAAAAATCGCCCATTCCATAGAAGAAGCAAATAAATTATTGGACGAGAAATGGACACGCGTCACTTCTGAAAGCTACCGCGAAAAAAGAAAAACTGAATTATGGAAAATTTGGGAAGATGGTCAAAGGGCGGCTTCGTCTACTCCGGCCGGAACTGCCACTTCCACGCCTGATGAAACCGCCAAACAAAAAGCGGAAGCTGACATCAACAGCCAGTTGGATAGCGAGCTGTCAACGCCGCAGACATTCTACCGCCAGGATAAACAAGGAAAAACTTTGGAGTTAAATTTAGTAACAATAAAAAACGAAGAGTACCGCAAAGCGGCCGAGATTGTTGCCGGCTTGTGGCAGGAAATCGGAGTTAAAACAAATTTAAAATTTTATGAAGCCAAAGAATTCAGCCGCGAAATTTTGAAGCCGCGCAATTATGATATTTTATTGTACGGAGAAATTGTCGGCGATGACCCGGACCCATTCCCCTTTTGGCATTCCAGCCAGATTGATTATCCGGGATTAAACTTGTCAAAATATTTAAACCGCAATGCCGATGCTTTGATTGAAAAAGCCCGCACGGCGACGAATGAAGACGAACGAGCGGGATTGTATAAAAAATTCCAGGAATTGCTGGCATCAGAATTGCCGGCGGTATTCCTTTATATGCCGACCTACACTTACGCGACCACTGATCGCGTAAACGGGCTGGGGGTGGAACGGATTTCCCGCCCGGCTGATCGCTTTGCCGACGTGACTGGATGGTATGTAAAAACCAAAGGACAATGGCAGTGGTAATGCCCGGATGGCGGAACTGGTAGACGCGCTGGCTTCAGGAGCCAGTCCCCGCAAGGGGGTGGGAGTTCAAATCTCCCTTCGGGCACAATTTTTCCTCCTAAACGAAATTTCTATCAAGTAGAAAATATTATTATTTTTGAAGCGAGGACTGTGTGACGAGCTCAAGCGAGGAGTTCCGCAGCGAAAAAATAATAATATTTTCTACTTCATCCTAATTTATTAATTATTTTTATGTTTGCAGAAAAAACTTCAGCGCCGCGATCGCGGCGCAAATTCAACTCGCACTCCCGCTTCCCCGGCCGGAATCAGCCGCCGCGAAACACCCGGCCATTCCAAACCGGAATCGCTATCACTGAAAAACCGGAAGATAACGCCGGATTACGCGTCATTCCCTTGGGCGGATGCGAAGAAGTGGGCCGCAATATGACTGTCTTTGAATATGGCGGCGATATTATTATTTTAGACATGGGTCTGCAATTCCCGGAAGAAGACATGCCCGGCATTGACTATATCATCCCAAACACAAAATATCTTGTCGGCAAAGAAAAAAGAATCCGCGGCGTAATTTTCAGCCATGGCCATCTGGATCACATCGGCGCCGCGCCAATTCTTTTGGAAAAACTCGGCAATCCGACGATTGTCGGTCGTGATTTAACTCTGGCGCTGATTAAAAACAAACAGGAAGACTACAAACAGCATAGCGCGAAAAATTTAAAAACCATTACGGTAAAAAATCTGCGGGATACTTTGCGTTTGGGCAAATTCACGATTAAATTCTTCCAAATTGAACACTCCATCATGGACGCGATGGGGATAATCATTGAAACTCCGGCCGGAACCGTGATTCACCCGGGCGACTGGACGTTGGAACACGATGATAAGGGAAATTCCCTGCTTGATTACCGCCACTTAGCCAAACTCCCACGACCAACCGTGTTAATGTTGGAAAGTCTGGGAGCGCTAAACACTCGTCGTTCAGCGGATTATGAAACGATGTACAAAAACTTGCTGGAGATTTTGCAAAAAGCCGAAGGACGGGTGATTATCGGCACATTTTCTTCGCAAGTGGAACGGATTAAATGGGTAATTGACGCCGCGGATCAATTGGGCAAAAAAGTCGCGCTTGACGGTTATAGCATGAAAATGAATATTGAAATCGCCAAAGAATTGGGTTATATAAAAATCCGCAGAGGCGTTTTGATTGATGTCAAAGACATTGACAAATACCCTGACCGGCAAGTCGTGGTTATTTGCACTGGCGCGCAGGGCGAAGAAAACGCGGTATTGGCGCGCATTGTGAACAAACAACATCGCGTAGTTAAATTGCGAAAAACCGACACGGTGATTTTCTCCTCTTCAATTATCCCGGGCAACGAACGCACGATTCAACGCCTCAAAGATAATATTTATCGCCAAGCCGACCATGTGATTCACGGCGAGATAATGGATGTGCATGTCTCCGGCCACGCGACGCGCGCTGATATTGCCGAGATGATAGAACAAATCCAACCGACATATTTTATTCCGGTTTACGCCAATCATTATTTTTTGAAAGAGGGGCGCAATCTGGCGATTGAGCGCGGATTTCCCAAAGAAAATATTTTCGTTCCTGATAATGGATCAGTAATTGAAATTACTCCAAAATCCGCGCGGATTCTGGATAAAAAAGCGCCGAGCGATTATGTGTTTGTTGATGGTTTGGGAGTTAGCGACACCCAAAACATTGTTTTACGCGACCGGCAAGTGATGGCGGCTGACGGCATGGTGGTCGTGATTGTGACGGTTGATACCAAATCCGGAAAATTGGTGCAAAATCCGGACATCATTTCCCGTGGTTTTATATTTCTAAAAGAAAACCGCGAGCTGATTGAAGACCTGCGGCACAAAGTTAAAAAAATGGTAATAGAATCCGCCCCGCTTAACTGGACTGACACCAATCAAATCCGAAATGACATTCGCGACAAAGTGGGACAATTTTTGTACAGCAAAACGGAGAAACGACCGATGATACTGCCGGTGGTGATAGAAGTATAATCAAAACTCACAACACAATTAACAAAACAAAGAGAACGTTTTCTCTTCGGGTATGTATAAGTTAAGATACAGTGGCTTGTTTTTGTTTGTGAAATAGAGTAAAATGCGAGTATCATTTAAGTAGGTCTGTTAATCCTATAATCAAGGGATCCCTCGACTCCTCCTCGCACGAGCTCGTCGTCGCTCGGGATGACAACGAAAACCTATGTCCAAACCAATCATCGTCTCCGGCGTCCAGCCGACCGGCAATCTGCATCTTGGCAATTATTTGGGCGCGGTTAAAAATTGGGTTGATTTGCAAAACTCCGGCAAATATCAGATGTATGTTTTTATCGCCGACTTGCACTCTTTAACCGGCAATATGCCGGCTGACCAGCGCCGTAGGCAAGTTATAGAAACAGCGGCTGAATTGTTGGCCGCTGGTATTGATCCGAAAAAAACCACACTGTTTGTCCAATCACAAATTAAAGAGCACGCGGAACTGGGTTGGATTTTTAGTTGTATAACGCCGATCGCCGAGCTTGAGCGGATGACACAATACAAAGACAAATCACAACAGCAGGAAAAAAATATGAACGCCGGCTTGTTTACTTATCCGGTATTGCAAGCCGCGGATATCCTGCTTTATCATGGCAACCTGGTGCCGGTGGGGCAAGATCAAATTCAACATGTTGAATTGACTCGCGACATCGCGCGCTGGTTTAATAATCGTTATTCCGCCTATTCGGCGGACAAGAATAAATATTTTCCGGAAACCAAACACCTTTTGACTGATGTGCCAAAAGTAATGAGTCTGCTGGAGCCGGAGAAAAAAATGAGCAAAAGCTTGGGCGCGGGGCATGTGATTGAACTGGCCGATGAGCCCGATGCGATTAAACAGAAGTTGAAAAAAGCGGTTACAGAGACCAGCGGTGGAGGCAATGCTCCGGGAGTGCAAAATTTAATGCTGTTATTGCAAAAATTCTCTACTTCAAAAACCTATCAAAAATTTGTCACGACGGAAAAAGACGGTTCAATCCGCTATGGCGATTTAAAACTGGCAACGGGCAAGGCAATCGGCGAATACTTTACTGATTTTAGAAAACGCCGCGCCAAATTATTGTCTAATCCTAATCAATTGAAAAAAATACTGACTTCCGGAGCGAAAAAAGCCGAGTCGGTGGCGAAGAAGACGATGGTGGAGGTGAGGGAGAGAGTGGGCATATAATATGGTATGCAAGTAAATAAGTGTGTAAGTGTATAAGTCGAAATTAAAAATTAAAGAATTGAAAATTGTTTAAAAATTACAAATTAAAAATTGAAAATTTTACAACGATACTATGCTTGCAAAAGGAAGACTGATTATAATCTCCTCCCCTTCCGGCGGCGGTAAGGACGCGGTCATCAACGCGCTGTTAAAAATCTTTCCTAATTCCGCGCGATTAGTCACCACCACCTCCCGCCCGCCGCGTCCAGGCAACAAAGAAGGCGCGGACTATTTTTTTATCAGCAAAAACGAGTTTGAAGAAAAAATCAAACAAGACGCTTTTGTGGAGCATAATATTTATTCGGAAAATTACTACGGCGTGGAAAAAGCGCGGCTTGATGAATCGCTAAAAAAACATAATCTGATCTTTACTCAAATTGAAGTCAATGGCAAGCATAATCTAGATAAAAGAGGTATCAAACATCTATCAATTTACTTACTGCCAGAAAATCTGGACATCCTGCGCGCAAGAATTGAACGCCGCGGAGGGCTCAATCAAGCGCAGATTGATGAGAGGTTGGAAGTTGCCAAGAGGGAAATAGCCGCATCTGCTGACTATGACCATAGAATAGTAAACGCGCAAGGCAAACTGGACGAAACTGTGCAAAAAGTGGCGGAAATCATCGCCCGGAACGCGGGTATTGACAAAAAGCCGGCTTTATATTAAGATGTACGCATTCGCACATATTCAACAATTTCAACATATTCAACAATTTCAACATATTCAACAATTTCAACATATTCAACAATTTCAACATATTCAACAATTTCAACATATTCA
>JACRPD010000059.1 GCA_016214105.1 Candidatus Magasanikiibacteriota bacterium | reverse complement strand
TATGATGCATCCGAAAGTGTGGGAAGCGAGCGGTCATGTTGACGGCTTTACCGATCCGCTGGTTGATTGCAAAGGATGCAAGAAACGTTGGCGGGCTGACCATTTGTTGGAAGCGAAAGGAATCAAGCCGGATTTTCGGCCGGGTGATTGGAAAAAACATGATGTGGTTTGTCCGGATTGCGGCGGCGCGTTGACTGATATTCGGAAATTTAATTTGATGTTTAAAACCGAAATGGGCGTGATTGAAGATTCCACTTCAACGATTTATCTGCGTCCGGAAACCTGCCAAGGAATTTACGTTAATTTTTTAAATGTTTTGCAAGCGACGCGGAAAAAATTGCCGTTCGGCATCGCGCAAATCGGCAAAGCGTTCCGCAATGAGATAACGCCCGGGCATTTTACTTTCCGCACGCGCGAGTTTGAACAAATGGAACAGCAGTACTTCATCAATCCAAAAGAAAAAAATAAATATTTTGAAGATTGGATGCAAGAGCGCAAAAAATGGTATTTGGATTTGGGAATTAAAAAAGAAAATTTGCGTTTTCGCGAACATGAAAAACACGAGTTGGCGCATTACGCGGCGCGGGCGTTTGACGCGGAATACAATTATCTGGGTATGGGATTTAAAGAGTTGGCCGGCGTGCATGACCGCGGGGATTGGGATTTGTCGCGCCATAGCCAGTTTAGCGGACAGGATTTGTCATATTTTGACCAGGAAAGCAAAGAGAAATTTATTCCGCACATAATTGAAACTTCCGACGGCGCTGACCGCGCGGCTTTGGCGTTTTTTGTTGACGCGTATGAAGAGGTGGACGCGAGAAGCGGGGACGATGAAGCGAAACACGAGACTGAAGTGGTTTTGCGTTTGCACAAAAGTTTAGCGCCAATTAAAATCGCGATCCTGCCATTATCTAAAAAAGAGCCGTTGCAAAAGTTAGCCGGCGAGATTCAAACTAAATTGCGTGTTAAATGGATGACGCAATATGACGAGACCGGTTCAATCGGTAAACGTTACCGTCGGCAAGATGAAGTGGGTACGCCGTATTGCGTGACGATCGATTTTGATTCTGTTGAAGATAAAAAAGTAACGGTGAGAGACAGAGATACAATGAAACAAGAAAGAGTGGAGATTGGGGAGTTGGGGGAGTATTTTGAAGAAAAATTGTTAAATTGTTAAATTGTTATTCGCATTTCGCGTGTTCCATGTTGTGTGATTTATGTTTGAGCGTTTTAAATTACAAAACAATGCCGATGTTTTTTTGGTTCCGTTGAAAGACAGCCAGTCAACCACGATTTTGGTAATGTTGCCGGTTGGGTCGCGTTATGAAACAGCAAAATTAAGCGGCGTGTCGCATTACATAGAGCACCTGATGTTTAAAGGCACGAAAAAACGGCCAAACACTTTAATTCTAACCCGTGAAATAGACCGGCTGGGCGCGGATTATAACGCGTTTACCAGCAAAGAATACACCGGATATTATATCAAGGCGGATAAAAACCACACCGAAATAACTTTGGATATTTTATCCGACATGCTTTTCAATTCCAAGTTTGACGCGAAAGAAATGGAACGGGAAAAAACAGTAATTGTGGAAGAACTGCGCATGTATCGCGATAATCCGCTTATGCATATTGATATGATTTTTGAAGAACTGATGTATGAAGGCTGTCCTTTGGGCTGGGACGAGGGCGGCACGGATAAGACGGTGCTGGGTTTTAAGCGGAATGAAGTTTTGGCTTTTCGCGACAAGTATTATCAACCGGGCAATATGACCATCGCGATCGCGGGGAATATCGATAAAAATATTAAAAAGATATTAGAGAAATATTTTGGCCGCGTAAAATCATCACTACGTTCGGATCACGCGGCGGAAATGAAATACGAACCAGCGAGATTCGGAACAGTTGAAAGAAATAAGCGACTGCGGATTGATAATAAAAAAACCGATCAGGCGCAGTTGGCGATTGGATTTCCGGCGTTTGATTACAATGACGCGAATCAGCCGCCGATGGTGGTTTTAAATACGGTTTTAGGCGGGTCAATGAGTTCCCGCTTGTTTATTAAAATCAGGGAACGGCTTGGTTTGGCCTATATGGTTCGCAGCGGCGCGGTTAGTTTTCGCGACACCGGTTATTTTCAAGTCAGAGCCGGACTGGACGCTAAAAATATCAACAAAGTTTTAGCGATAGTGAAAGACGAAGCAAATAAAATTATTGAGAAAGGCGTGACCCCGCGCGAGCTGGCGGACGCGAAGACTCATATGCGCGGCGGTCTGGCGCTTTCGTTGGAAGATTCCAGCGTTCAAGCGAGCTGGTATGTTAAAGAGGCGCTGTTCAGAAATAAAATCAAAACTCCGGAACAACGTCTGGCGGAAATTGACGTGGTTAGCAACAATGACATCAAACAAACCGCAAAGAAAATTTTTGATTTTAATCAAACACGCGTAGCAGTCATCGGTGAAATTGATGCCGCAGAAATTAAGTTTTCGTAGTTCGTAATTTCGTAATTATTTCGTAAGTTCGCACATATGAAATATATATTCGGCAACTGGAAAATGTATCTTGACTTTGAGGAGTCGGTAATTTTGGCGCAGGCTTTGGTTGAGGAAAATTTTGATAAGGAGAAAAATACCGTCGCGGTTTTTCCAACCACCTTGGCTGTCCGCGAGGTTATTATGTGTTTGAATGGTTCTGGAATCGCGGCCGGCGCGCAAGATGTCGCTTGGGTGCCAAAAGGCGCTTACACCGGCGCGGTCTCGGCGCATATGTTAAAAGCGGCAGGCTGCCAATACGCGTTAGTCGGGCATTCGGAACGGCGTTATGTGTTTGGCGAGCACGATGATGACGTGCGCAAGAAAATTGAAGCTTGTTTGGACGCCGGTTTGGTTCCGGTGGTTTGCGTTGGTGAAACACAGGAAGATTTGAATGAAAATAAGCGGGAGTATCGTTTAAAAAAACAACTGATGAAAGCGTTTGAAGGTTTGCAAATCAATGGCGGCAAAGTTATCATCGCGTATGAACCGGTTTGGGCGATTGGCAGCGGCAAGCCCTGCAGTCCGGATGAAGCCGATAGCGTGCACGGCTGGATTAAAATGGAAGCAAAGCAATATCTGGGGCAAGATATTCCGGTTCTCTACGGCGGTAGCGTGAATCCGGAAAATGTGGTATCATATGCCGCGCGCGATGTGATTGATGGGGTGCTCGTCG
>JACRPD010000050.1 GCA_016214105.1 Candidatus Magasanikiibacteriota bacterium | reverse complement strand
CGAACAATAATTTATCCGGAGACAAAAGCTCTTTAGTTTCATCCTCACCAAGATGGAGCTTTTCTTTTGCCAAAAAATCAGCGACTATTTCTCAGCCCATGGATCAAACACTTCAATATGGATGCTAATCTCCCAGGTTTTGAAATCCAATTGAGTGAATTTTCTGTACAGTCTCACCAGCTCCGCGTCTGATAAAACTCTCAGCTTGCTGAAATCAATTGATTTAGTAAATTTGTTTAAGTCGCGCTCGCAATCAAGCCATTTTTTTATTATTTCATCAATATATTTTATATCTTTCAGCTGTCTTTTAACATATCACGTCTCTATCAAAAAAACCATGATGTAACAGCCCATCTTGGGCTAAAATAACGTTCTTCCGACCCAAAATTTTCATCGCCGTAGAAAACGGGATATAAAAATACCCAGGCCGACCGGCGCCGCCTTGGCGATACCAGTTCGTCTTTTTTATATAATCCAAATCAATGTTATTTAACATGATTAATTCTTATTTTTTACCCAAAATAATTCTCCACCGCGAATTCAAATTGTTCAATAAACAACTGCTTTAGGTAATCCAAACTATTCTGTTCGTAAAACAAAAGAATGGCTTTTTTATAAGCTATTTCATCCATGCTTCGCAAAGACATCGGGCACCAATCATTAGCCAAAAGCAAAGCATTAGCAATCAAACGGCTGGTACGCTTGTTGCCGTCTACGAACGGCTGGGTGTAAGAAATAAAAGAAACAGCCAATAACGCTTTAACAGCCGAATTTTTTTCTTTGTTTATCATCTCAACAATTTTTTTAACCGCGTCTTCTATTTGGAACCTATTATCTAACGGCTGATAATTGGTGCCGGTGATTCTAACCAAAATGCTTCTAAAATCATCTGGTATGCCCAAGTCCTTTACTAAAAGCGAATGCACCGCTCGCACTTGAGTTTCTTTCAATATTCTGAATTGCTCCCTACTCTCTAAAATATAATCTAAAGCGTGTTTGTGATTTAAAATCATTATTGCCTCGTCTTTTGTGTGGCCAACCGCTTCGCGCGAATCCTTGATAAGTGTTTCGGTTTCAAACAAAGAATAAGTGTTGCCTTCCAAGTGTGAAGATTTCCAAGAAAGTTCAATGGTTAAACGTTCAAATTCCTTGCGCAAACTCGCCGCGTCCATTTTAGCGCGTTTATCGCGATATTTTTTATTAGCCGATTCCAATCGTTTAATTTCAGAAGTTGTAAAAATGTCTCTGGAATAATCAAAAACTTCCCAATTAAATTGTTTCTTAATTTCTCGCTGGTCCTGCGACAGCTTAAAATAACTTTCGGCGTCAAAATGAAACAAGAATGGATTTTTATTTTTTGACAAATAGATTACGTTCCGCCCTTTTCCCTTTTTTTCCACAAGTCCCGCCGCCAATAAAACATCTAAATCACGCAGCACGGTTGGCTTAGAAATTGTATCAAATTTTGTGGCGATAAACGCCAAAATTTGACTCTGTGATGCCTTTTCCGTCTTCTGTAAATACTCCAAAATCGCTTTTTGTCGCTGTGTTAACATAAAAATCAGATTAAATTTAATCGTCTCATTTTAATACTTTAATTGTATCATTTTGATACGATCAAGGCAAGTTTGCTCTCAAAACCAGCCCTACCTCCCCAACAACATCTTCCGCGTTATAAAACGTCCCGTGTTTTTCAAATAATTTATCTCCGGTTAGACCGCTTAGATAAATTCCGGCGAGCGCGGAGGTAAGCGGATCGTTTTTGGCGGCAAAACCGCAAATTAAACCGGCCAGCACATCGCCGGTCCCGCCTTTTGTCATGCCGACATTGCCGGTGCGATTTTCATAAAGCTCTTTGCCGTCGCTGATATAATCAAATTTACCCTTCAACGCGACAACACACTGATAATATTTCGCCATTTTTAAAACATTGTCCGCGATCGGATCGCAATTAAACAGGTGCTCAAATTCCACTTTGTGAGGAGTAACCACGCAATTCGGGTGCAGAAATTTTGGATCAACCATCCATGCCGCTGTCGCATCAACAATAATTTTCTTATCGTAATATTTGGTGAGTATTTTCTCTAATATTTTTTTTGTATTCTTATCTTCGGATAATCCGGGTCCGATCAAAATCGCGTCAACTTGTTGAACTTTCTCCCACAATTCATCCGGTTTAATATTGATAAAAACCGCGATCTCGCTTTTCAATTGCCCTACCAAACGCTGGTTGCCTTCCCAAGTGTAAACATAAACCACATCAACAATTCTGGACGCGGCTTGAATCGCCAACAACAAAGCGCCGTGATATTTTTCCGATCCGGCGATAACCAAAACTCGGCCATTGTCGCCTTTGTGGCTGGCCGGGTCAGGTTTGTTCAACTTTTTAAGTATGCTGGAATCTATGATTTGCATACTTTCCGGCTCAATAATCCTTTAACTTACCGACCACTCCAAATGATTGTATTTTTTCCAACGCTTTAGCTTCAATCTGGCGGATGCGTTCGCGGGTAACATCAAATTCTTTACCCACTTCTTCCAAGGTGTGCGTTACGCCATCGGCAAGGCCGAAACGCATTTCCAAAATCTTCTGCTCGCGCGGTGATAAATCTTTCATCGCTTCGCGGATATAATCTTTCAGCAATTCACGGCCGGCGGCCTGCGACGGACTGATTGTTTTCACGTCTTCAATAAAATCAGACAGCGATGAATTGTCGTCGTCATCGTCATCGCCAACCGAAACTTCCAAAGAAACCGTATCCTGGGAAATTTTAATAATGTGGCGGATTTTATCAAGCTCTTCGCCCATTTCCGCGGCCAACTCTTCCGGAGTCGGATCACGGCCTAAATCTTGCAACAGTCTCCTTTCGTTCTGCTGAAACCGATTAATGGTTTCTACCATGTGAACCGGAATACGAATGGTGCGAGATTGATCGGCCAAAGCGCGGGTAATCGCCTGCCTGATCCACCAAGTGGCGTAAGTGGAAAACTTGTAGCCCTTGCGATAATCAAATTTCTTAACCGCGCGAAAAAGGCCAATATTCCCTTCTTGAATCAAATCCAAAAGTGAAAGCTGTTTGCCGACGAATTTTTTGGCAATGGAAACGACCAAACGAAGGTTGGCCTCAATCAATTTTTTCTCCGCTTCTTTGTCCCCGCGCTCGTTTCGTTTGGCCAAAGCGACTTCTTCTTCAGCTTTTAATAAAGCAATTTTGCCGATTTCGCGTAAATACATTTGAATTGAATCCTGTGAAATCGCGCCAAGATCAAAACCACCTTCCATATCTGGCTGGGCGCCCTGAAATTCATCCAGCACCTCTTTCTTCTCCGCTTTTTGGCCTAAAAATCCGTCTTTCATTTCCACGACGGAAACGCCGTTTTTATCAACCAAATTCAAAAACGCCTCGTAAAGATCAAGATAATGCTCAACGCGCGGAAATAAACTTAAGACTTCTATTTCCGTTAAAAATCCGCGGCTACGGCCTTTTTGCACCAAATACCAAATTCTATCCTCGGTCGGCGGAACAATAACCTCCGGTTCAACTTTAACAACCGGTCTGTATTTGATCGGCGATTTTTTAAATTTTAATTGTAGCTGGCCTTTGTTTTTTGTCCGTTTTAATTGCTTGCGGACATGAAGTTTGCGAGCGCGAACTTTCGTCCGCTTATCGCGATGAGCAGTTCTCACTGCTTTTTTAATTTTTGCGGCGCGTTTTCTCGCGCCGCGACGTTGAATTGTCGCCCTCTTTGCTGGCATCTGATTTTATTAAATTTTGTTAAATTTTTCCACCAACTCATTTAATTTTAGTTTATCCCCTTCTCGCTCGGCTTTTTCCAACGCTGATTGGATTGCTTTTCTTTGTTTTCTTTTCCACTCTTCCATTACGGAAATAAGTAATTTCTGCAATTCCTGTTTGGCTTCGGCGGTTTGAATACCAGAAAAATCTAACTCCCCTTTCATGAGCAGGATGTCAATTAAATTTTCTTTATCTATCGGCTCAACAATATTGCGTAATTTATCCATGTCAATCTTGCTATTTTCAGTATACTCCCTTTTCAACTCAATGTAAAGCGCGCCAAATCTGCCTGTTGATAAAATCTGATTCAGACTCTCCCCGGACAATTCCCGCGCTAAATCATTATATCTCAACACTATCACTAGCAATCTCTCAACCAACATCGCCAATCGGTCGTTTTCAATCGTCACTTTTCGCTCACTACCATTTGTTTCTTGTTTCTTGTTTCTTGTTTCTTTCCGCCCAAGGCGGACGATATCCTCCCGCAATACTGAAGTGTCCACACCTAATTTGTCAGCCAAAACTCTCAACCAATGATCCCGTTCAACCGCGTAGGGAATCAAAGCGATCTCCGGCAAAAGCTGATCGGCTGTTAATTGTTTCTGATGAGGACTGGCTAAATCTTTGCCGGTTAAAATTTTTTCAAAAAACCAATCCATAATCCCTTGCGCCTTTTCCACCGCAAGAAACCAAACACTGGGATTCTTTTTTAAACATTCATCCGCGTCTTTCCCCGCGCCTTGAGGAATGCGGACAACTTTCACGCTCATACCATCTCTAACCGCGATATCAACTCCGCGCTTGGCCGCGTTCTGCCCCGCTTCGTCCGCGTCAAACGCCATGTTTAAATTTAACGAGTATCGTTTTAATAATTTAACTTGTTCTTCGGTTAAAGCCGTACCGCTGGAAGCGACGACGTTCTTCATCCCCGCCTGATGGCAGGCGATCACATCCATTTGCCCCTCAACCATCACGATTAAATCTTTCGCTTTTATTTCTTGTTTGGCTTTATTTAAACCGAAAATAACCCGCGACTTGTCATAAACCAATGTCTGCGGCGTGTTCACATATTTTCCGCCGGAATTTTCTTTTTCAACCAAGATTCTTCCGGTAAATCCAACCACTTCGCCATGCACATTCCAAACCGGAAACATCACCCGCCCGCGGAATCGATCGTAAAATCCGCGTCCGCTTGTAGCGTCAGCTCCATCACGCTTGATTGTCAAACCGGAGGCAACCAAATCATCAATCCCAAAACCTTTTTTTAATAAATATTGCGTAAGCAGATCCCACTGCTCCGGGACAAAACCGATTTGCCATTCTTCAATCGTTTCGGGTTTTAATCCGCGATTGATTAAATAATCCATTGCCGACTTCGCCGTCGGCATTTTTAATAAAAAATTATGAAAAAATCGCGCCGCCTCAACATTGATATCTTTTATGCGATTCTTTTGACTGCTGTCAACATCCGACCGATAAGATGTCAACTGAACTCCGGCGCGACCGGCTAAATGTTTCAGAGCTTCTTTAAACTCCATTCCTTCCATTTCCTGCACAAAAGTAAAAATATCCCCGCCTTTGCCGCAACCAAAACAATGCCAGCCCTGCCGTTCGGAATTAACCATAAAAGACGGAGATTTTTCATGATGAAACGGACACAGCCCCTTTTTGTTAATCCCCGCCGGCTTTAGCTGGATATATTCGGCAATCAAATCCGCCGCGTCAATTTTGTCTTTTATTTGTTGCACTTCATCAGACATATTTCACATATTAACAGTTGAATCTTACTTTATTATGGGTAATAAATCAAGTGTTTAAAAAGACAGGCTTTACAATACAAAAACCGCCACTCTGCAAGCGCGGTTCGGAGTTATGATTTAGAATTTTGGAGTTCGCACATTACCCCAGCTCATCCCCCAAAAACACATCTCCGGAATCAGTGCGGTAGGTTTTCTTTTTTGTCTTTTCTTCGGCAATAACATCGGCCAAAGACGGCAAAGCCGCGCGGCTGATGGTTTCTACCGGCAATCCGGTGGGCGGTTCAGCGCGCTTGGCGCCGGCTTTTTGCACCAGCGGAGTTTTAACGTGCGACATTGGAAAATGCCAAATTGTCGCCAACTCTTCAATATTTAAAATAAATGGATGAGCGCCCGCTTTTGCTTTGCGTTTTTTATACGCTTTCATCAATAAATTTTTTCGGTATATAGTTGTTCTTTCTTTCATAAAATAAGAGGCCTTGGTGGTAAGCGCCGGCGCGATGGAGTTGGCTGACGGAATATTAAACTGGTTAATCGCCCCTAACAGCGCGTTTATCCCGCGCGTTGGCTGAAACACTTCCTTGCGAGCGAGATATATCCCGCGCATTTTTGTTTTAAATCCGACTTTGGTTATTTTCGTCTCCATCGCTTCCACAATCGCGCTTTGTCCGGGAGTCAAATATCTAATTTTATTCGGCTCTTCTTTTTTGGGTTCTTCATGCGAGGCCGATGCTTCGCGGCTAAAAACTTCATCGCCAAATTTTTCCAGCAGGGTCATTGGCGAACTGATGATTCGATCCACAAATTTATTTCCGCCATGGTGCCCGCCGGTATCTCCGATCATTTCTTTGATTTCTTCAATCACATGCTCTTTCCAAGAATTGCTGATCGGTTCCAAAATAATCTGAAACCACATCTGCTCGCCAGGGCCGATGCGCGAAAAACTTTCCAAAAACGTCCCCATCGGGTCTTTCAAAACCGTATCTTTGGAAATACTGTGCTCAAATTCACGATAAGTGCGAATCGGCAAGCCGTTGCCTTGCGTCAAAGCGAAATCCGCGGCCCAAATGTCATATTCACTGTCCGGGAAATAGTTTGGCGCCATCTTGGTATAGTCTTCAACTTCGATGATTTCCGCGTCCGGATATTGCGCGTAAACCGCAGCTTCCACCAAATCACGGAAGGTCTCTTCGGTCCAAATCAAAAACTGGATATAACCTTCAATGCTGATAATTTCAAAACTAAAATAACGCTGTTTATAACCGCCATGGAACTTCTCGCCGACATTCGGTTTGTTAAAAGCGCCGGCAATGTGAGCAAATAATTGTTCAACCGCTTTAGGCGTCTGAATATTTAAAGCCGGAATATCAACCGCCAAAAGCACCCACTTCCAATTATGAGTAAATTTGCTCTGTCGATATTCTTGATAGAGGTGCAGGCCGGCGTAAAAAAACAGAAAAACAAAAACTATCCAACCGCCGACGGCGAACAAATTAAAAATAATCTCCCCGCTCCCGCGCGAGCTGAAAAAATCAAAAATGGCGTCCGGATTGATATTGTATATCCCAAAATCCATATCGGTTTTACGCTTCAACCAACTTATAAACAATAATATACACAACAACCAGCCCGATGGCAGTCCACCACCAACCTTGCGCGCCGGATAAATAGCCGGCCAGATAAACCGCGCCGCAAACCAGCGCGCCGATAAGGGAAATAAAATGGCGAATAAATGTATCGGACATAATAAATATGCTTATAATGCTTGCGATGCCTAACCAAATCCCAAACCCTAAATTCTAAATAAGCCACAATGTCCAAAATTCAAATTTTTGATGTTTGGGTTTTGAATTTATTTAGATTTTCGGGTTTAGGGTTTGGTTATATTATACCACAAAAACAAAAAACACCCAAACTGGTGTTTATAACACAGAACAATTAAAAATTACTCTCTTCTCCGATTCTGCCAATTAAACACCTCCACCAACAGTGGGCTGGCGACGAAGATTGAAGAATACGCGCCTAAAAATATGCCGACCAGCAAAGCCAAAGAAAAATATTTTATCGTGTCACCGCCAAATAAAAATAGCGCAAAAAGAGTGAACAGCGTGGTGGCGGTGGTGTTGATTGAACGGGCGAAGGTTTGATTGATGGCGAAATTTACCGTGCCGGAAAAATCTTCACTGCTGTGGCGGATTAAATTCTCGCGGATGCGGTCAAACACCACGATGGTGTCATTGACTGAATAACCAAGAATGGTCAAAAGCGCGACAACAAACGGTATGTCAACTTCCACCCCAAAATATTTTCCCAAAAACGCGAATACGCCCATGGTAATAGTAACATCGTGAATTAGGGCAATAATCGCGACCAGACCGTACTTCCACGACGCGACCGGTTTGGAAACGCGCCGAAAAGTGTAGGCGATATAAACAATGATGCCGATTAAAACCGCGATAATCGCGTAAATGGATCGTTGTTTTAATTGCGAGCTGATCGCGGGTCCGATGGTTTGGAAACTGATTTCCATCACTTTATTATTTTCTTTTTCAAATTTCGCGCGCAACGCTCCTAATAATTCTTGGTGTTCGGTTTCAATTAAAAACTTTGTCCGCAATAACAAACCATTCTCGTTGGTTGTCTGCACCGCCAAAGATTCAAGCTTTAAATCAGCTAAAGCCGCGGATACGTCCGCTTGATTTGGAACGGTTTCAGTAAAACGCGCTTCCAGCAAAGACCCGCCGGAAAAATCAATCCCCGGTTTCAAACCAAACACCGCCAAAGCCGCGACGCTTATCACAAACAAGGCTAACGACATGCCGAGATTAATTTTCCGATGACCGATGATTTTCACCATACGAAATTAACAATTAGCAATTAACAATGAACAAATTGACGCACCACTCGTTGTTAATTGTTAGTTGTTAAATGCTCTTTTTTGTGTCCTAAAAACAAAACATTGCCTTTTTCCGCGAACCATGGCGCGACGAACCGCATCATTGTGCGAGTGATAGTTATCGCCGTAAACATGCTTACCAAAATACCAACTGTTAATGTCACGGCGAATCCTTGAACAAAACTGGTGCCGAACCAAATCAACATTACACAGGTAATCAAGGTTGATAAATTGCTGTCGCGAATTGACGGCCAAGCGCGCAAAAATCCTTCTTCAGTCGCGGCTTTCAAGCTCTTGCCTTGGCGCAATTCTTCTTTCATTCGTTCAAAAATCAACACATTCGCGTCCACGGCCATGCCGATGGACATGATCACGCCGGCAATGCCGGATAATGTCAAAGTAACGCCGATTAGTTTTGAAATCGCCATGGTCAAAGCCGCGTAAACCAATAAAGCGATCGCGGCGAGCAAACCAGGCAAACGATAATAAACAATCATGAAAATTATAACTATCAGCGTGCCGAGCAAACCCGCTTTTAAACTCTTCGTTAACGACTCCGCGCCCAAAGTGGCGCCGACTGATTGCTGTGAAATCAACTCCACCGGCACCTCGGCTCGTTTACGTTCGGAACGCTGATCGGCTGGCCGTCCAAGAAAATCGCCACCGGCTTGCCGACATTTCTCTCGGTAACCGCGGCAAACAAATCTTTACCCTCGCTGTCAAATGATAATGAAACTTGCACCACGCCGGTCTGCGGATCAGAAACCACTTCGGAACGCTCCAATTGCTTGCCTGATAATCCGGTCGCTTTCCACTCTTCTTGCGGCGGCAGGATATCTGATTCTTTTTTAGTATTAACTAAAATCCGCCACAGCTCATACTCTTTGCTGATTCGTTTATCTTGTTTGTAAATAATGTGAAACCCGAATTGCGTTTCCACGGGTCCGACAATCTGTCCGGCCTGCGCGCCAAACACCGCGTCTTCAAACTCTTTTACCATCTTTCCCTTGCCAAACCAGCCCAAATCCCCGCCGGAATCTTTTGACCCCTGGTCAGTGGAGTTATCTTTCGCCAATTGCGCGAAGTTTCCCGCGTTGGCTTGATTATATAACTCTTGCGCTTTTTCTTGCGCCTTTTCTTTATTGTACAACGGGGTATCGCAATTTTTCGCGCCCAAATAACAGATTAAAATATGACTGGCTTTTACTTCCTCTTGCCCATCTCGTTCAGTCCCTCGCTTTAACACATTCAAACCCTCGTATGAATCAACAAATTCCTTGCTGATTTCCCCTTCTTTCGCTTTCTCCGCCCAACCGAACAAATCAAAATATGGTGAATTTTTATTTACAAAATTCAAATAACCGCCGTTATTCTTGCTGACAACATCATCAGAATATTCTTTAACTAATCCGCCAAAATCCGCGCCGACTTTCGCTTTCTTTAATGCTTCTCCGGCCTTCTTTTTTGCTTCTTTATTAAAATCTTCAAGTCCTTTCTTTTCTTCTGCGGTCAACTGGCGCGCCGGTTCATGGTTTTGCTCCTTAAATTCCAAAATCGGAGTTTCACCAATCATTTTAATCGCTTGATTGATGTCGGTAACGCCTGGCAATTCAACAATAATGCGGTAAGCGTCGCCGACTTTCGTGGTCTGCACGATCGGCTCGGAAACGCCCAGCGCGTTCACGCGGCGCTCAATCACATCGCGCACGCCTTCCACTGCCGCGCCCCGTTCATTGGCGTCAATTTGGGAAACATCGGCTTGATACACTAGATGCGCCCCGCCCTGCAAATCCAAGCCCAGATTGAAACTTTTCTCCGGCATGCGGGGCAGACCCAAATTGGATACGGCATTTACCTTATCAATCGCGCGATTAAAAAAAATCGGCGCGTCAAAAGCGCTCGCTGCTATCAATAAGACGAATATGCCAAAAACTCCCCAACGGATTTTCGCTCTAATTTGAGATCGGGTAAGATTTTCTTTCATAACTTCGTGAGGATTATTCTACAATAACCGTCGTCAACAGTCAAGCTGGTCGATTTGTTATTTATCCACCTCCCCACACCTCTCTACCGTCCGGCGTTTGGAATTTTTAACCACTTATTGTTGCTAAGATGCCAGTCAGCCGGATCAGAATCTTGTATTTCATCCAACAATTTTTTTGCGGAAGCTGTATACAATTTTTCGTCTCGCACAAAACGGCGAAACTTTTGCCATTTTTCTGGCAACTTAGAGCCTCGTTCTGCCATCTCTCTCAACTCCACATCCACGTCAAGATTATCCGCGTCTTTAACTATCTTTGCCTCCAAATCACACGCATTGTATGCTCCAGTACCGAGGCGCAATCCATAGCCAAATTTTGCCGCCACCCGCGTTCAAGATTTTTCAGAGAACCGATTTCGTAAAGAAAGTTGATGTCGGAATTTTGGGGCATAAAATAAATGGGCTTAATTAAAAATTTAATTTTGATATCTATCAAAACTACCCTGTGGATAAACCTTTGACAAAGACACTTAAGGGTGGTATACTTTAAATACATTGAACCCATAGCGAGTTTTCCTTAAAATAACGCTCGTAAATTCATAATAG
>JACRPD010000049.1 GCA_016214105.1 Candidatus Magasanikiibacteriota bacterium | reverse complement strand
GTATCGGTTTAAAACGAGAAGAGGGTGGTTGATCTAAAATTTTATTCACTTCCGCGTCGGCCGCTTTGTTGTTTTCCCGCCGAGTGTGTTTGTAAGCAACTTTTTTAAATTGCGCTGCGGCGTTGTAGGCCTGAATAAAGAGTTTTTGCAGAGTCGGTTCTTTAACTTTGTATTCCCGTCGCATTTGCTTCATCACCAATTCACTATCCATAATACAATCAACTTCAGTGGCGCCAAGTTTTTTGGCTTTTTTTAATCCGGAAATCACCGCCGAGTATTCGGCGTAATTATTCGTCTGCGCGCCTAAATATTCGCCGTAGGATAAAATTATTTTTCCTTTAGTATCTTTAATGACTATTCCAGTGGCAGCTGGGCCAGGGTTGCCTCTGGCGCCGCCATCAGTATAAATCGTTAGTTTCATATAGATTGTTTTAGGTCAACTATTGTTAGTTGCAACTCCCTGTTTCCATTCCATTCGTTAATGCCAATCTCAAACACAAGGTCAATTTTATCTCCGGGTTTTAATTTTTTACACCAATTCGTCCCGTTTCCATTGCCGTTGCACAACGACCAGCCGATAGTTTTGCGGATTTTACCGGTTGGAGTTTTTATCATGATTCGTAAATGTTTGCCTTCCTGCCCCACCGGTTCCAACGAATAAATTGTTAAATTTTCCGCGAGATATTTTGGTTTTTCATTTCCTTGTCCGAATGGTTCAAACTTGCTTAACAGATCATAGAGTTCCCAACTCACGTCATCCAAACTCACTTTAGCGTCAACTGGAATAGAGGGGACCATATCCATGCCAGCCGTTTTAGCGAGAAATTTTTCTGTTAGTTTTGTTTTTAATTCATCCAGCGCGTCTTTGTCCCGCAGAGTAAAACCGCAGGCCATCGGGTGTCCGCCGAATTTAGCAAACGTCTCCGGCATTTCTTGCAAATTGCCAATCAGACTGAATCCTTCTACGCTACGTCCGGAGCCGACGATTTCGTTTTCGTGTTTGCTCATCACTAATGTCGGTTTATAGTATTTGTCTTTAATTTTTCCCGCGATCAAACCGATGATGCCGGTTGGCCAGCCTTCGCCGATTACAAACAGCACCGGCGCGTCTTTTTGTCCGGCTTCAACTTGTTCGACCGCTTTTTTAACCAATTCCTCGGTTGATTTTTGCCGTTCCGTGTTGCTTTGGTTTAATTGATACGCCAGATCAGTCGCCTCAATCGGATCTTCGGTGATGAGTAAATTGTAAGCGGTATTAGCGTGATTCATTCTGCCGGCGGCGTTTAAGCGCGGAGCGATATGAAAACCAATGTTGTAAGTATCCAACTCTCGTTTTTTACTTCCATCTTCTTGCGTCAGCCGCGCTTCTAATAATAATTTTTGCAAACCGATTCGTCTGGTTTTATTAAGAACGACAAGGCCGTATTTAGTCAGTGTCCGGCTTTCGCCGAGAAGGGGAACCATATCCGCCACGCTCGCAATCGCGACCAAATCTAACAGCCATTTTTCCCAACCATTTTTATTTTCGGGTTGGCGTTTTTTCAAAAGCGCCTGCGCCAGTTTGAAAGCAACTCCGCCGCCGCACAGGCCTTTGTCCGGATAAGTTTCGCCCGGGAGCAGGGGATGAATAATCGCAAAAGCCGGCGGGAGTTTTTTCGGAATGCCGTGGTGGTCGGTGATTATCACGTCAATGTTATTTTGATTCGCGATTTCCACCTCTTCACAATTGCTTACACCGCAGTCGCAAGTGATAATCAGGTTGGCTTTTTGTTGGGCCAATGTTTGAACAGTATATTTGTTCAGACCGTAGCCGTCAATTTCGCGGTGGGGGAGGAAGACATCTATGTTTTCCGCTCCGAGCGCTTTGAGGGTTGAAACAAGAATTACTGAAGCGGAAACGCCGTCAGCGTCATAATCGCCGTGGATAATGATTTTTTCTTTATTTTCTATCGCCTTAAAAATCCGTTCCACAGCTTTCTCCATATCGCGGAAAAGATACGGATCAAAAATGTCCTGCGAGTAATCTGGGTTTAAAAATTCATCAATTTTTTCCGGCGTGATTATGCGGCGGTGATACAACAAATTAGCCACCGTCGGTGGCAGTTCCGGATGTTCAGTTAGGAATGATTCAGGGGCGGGATCAAGTATCCGCCAAGTTTTTTGCATACAAAGTTTATATTCTATCTATTTCTGATACCACTTTTTGAAATTCCTAAAATCCCAATACGAATCAGCCAAAAAGATTGAGAAAATTATGAAGGCAAGATTAAGCGCGGCTAATTTTTCCAACTGGTTTTCCTGCGGCTGTAATTGGTAAGCGAGCGTAGTAATACCCAGCAAAATCCAGTGGGCGATTGGGCGTTTGAGAGGCTCAATTCGTTCCTCCGGCAGAATTTTGCCGCGTTCTTTTAAACAATAAATGCTGTAAAACAGCATCATCGGCAGAAAAAAATACCACTGCCATTCTTGCATATCAAGTTTGAATTCTTCCATCACAAAATAATATGGGACGAAGAGGAAAACAGAAAAGACGAACAGCAAAACCACTGTGAATTGATAATGATGATGCGGAGAGAACGACGGATGTTTCATTGAGAAAATCATATTATTGGAATGCCGGCAGGATGGTAAAGAAAATCATCGCCAGCACACCCAGAATAGTTATGATTGTCCACAGAGTTTTGAATTTTTTATTTCCCCACATAAGATTGCGATTGCTGAATTAAGAATTATGAATTATGAATCGATAACAATTTATCGTTTAACGATTTAATAATTTAACAATCATCTTTTAAGTACAGCAAGATACGCTTCGGTCGGGATTTCCACTTTCCCCTTTCCCATCGCCAGCATTTTTTTCTTGCCCTTTTTTTGTTTTTCCAGCAGTTTGTTTTTGCGCGTCACGTCGCCGCCGTAAAGTTTGGCGGTAACATCTTTGCGCAAGGCGGACAGCCGTTCCGCCGCGACAATTTTTCCGCCGATGGCGGCTTGAATTTTCACCACGAATTGTTGTTTTGGCAAAGTGTCTTTTAATGAATTGACAATTTGTTTGCCGACTTTGAAAGCCGAATCGCGCCAGACCAAAGTCGCGAGCGATTCAACTTTTTCTTCGGCTACTAAAATATCCAGCTTAATCACGTCGGTTTTTTCATAGCGTTTGAATTCGTAATTCAACGACGCGTAGCCGCTGGTTACGGTTTTTAGTTTATCATAAAAATCCGTGATAAGCGAGGCCAAAGGCAGTTCATAATGCAACATGGCGCGTTGGCCCGCGCCGGCGCTTAAATACTCGGTGTTTAAATATCGCCCTTTGCGTTCGGTGATCATGCCCATTACATTGCCGATATAATCCTGCGGAGTAATCACATCAACGCTCATCCACGGTTCTTCAATTTCAGCGATATAATTCGGTTCCGGCATGTCTTGCGGGCTTTTAGCGATAATTTCTTTGCCATCGGTTTTTAAAACTTTGTAAGCCACGCTCGGCACGGTTACGACAACATGTAAACTAAATTCGCGTTTAAGCCGTTCTTGAAAAATATCCAGATGCAACATGCCCAAAAAGCCACAGCGAAAGCCAAAACCCATGGCTTGGGAATGTTCAGGTTCGTAGAATAGGGAAGCGTCGCTTAATTTTAATCTATCCACGGCATCGCGGAGTGAATTATAATCATCGCCTTCTTGCGGGAAAATTCCGGCAAACACCATTGGTTTGATTTCTTTGTACCCGGGCAATGGTTCGCTGGCGGGGGAATTTGCCAAAGTGATAGTATCGCCAACACGGACATCTTTTAGCTCTTTTAAGCCGGTGACAACATAACCGATTTGTCCGCTGGCGATTATTGGATCAGCCTTGAATTCCGGCGCGTAGTGGCCGACTTCCAGCGCTTCGGCGATCGCGCCAGTGCGCATAAATTTTATTTTTTGTCCACCCTGAGCCGAGCCGAAGGGCCCTCTTATTTCTCCGGAAACAACTCTGACCGCGGCCACCACGCCGCGATAGTCGTCATAGGTGGAGTCAAAGATAAGAGCGCGAAGTGAAGACCTCACCCCTGCCCCCTCTCCTACAAGGAGAGGGGAATCCGGAGCTGGTGGCGGGACGCGCTCAATCACCGCTCGCAACACTTCTTCCACTCCTTGTCCGGTTTTTGCCGAACACATTAAAATTTCTTCTTCTTTACAACCCAGCAGGTGGATAATTTCGGTTTTGGTTTTTTCTATTTCCGCGATTGGCATGTCAATCTTGTTCAGAACCGGAATGATGGTTAAATTTTGTTCAAGCGCCAAATACAAATTGCCAATGGTCTGCGCTTGCACGCCTTGGTTGGCGTCAACAAGTAAAATCGCGCCTTCAACCGCGGCAAGAGAACGAGACACTTCATAGTTAAAATCCACATGACCGGGAGTATCAATCAGGTTGAGGACTACGGTCGACGGACTACAGTCTACGGTCGCGTCGTTGTGCTGTAGTCTGTAGCCAGTAGTCTGTGGTCGATACACCATTCTCACCGGCGTCAACTTAATCGTTATCCCGCGCTCCTGCTCCAACTCCATGCTATCCAGCATTTGCGCTCTCATCTTGCGTTTTTCCACCGTGCCGGTCAATTCCAAAAACCGGTCTGCAAGAGTGGACTTGCCGTGATCAATGTGAGCGATAATACAGAAGTTGCGTATATTCATAGCTGCGTTATTTTATCACGCCGATGGTGGTCTTGACAAGGATGGGAAAATGTGCTACAATAATATATTGTTCTTTATATGGGTTTCATTCGCCATGCCAGTGTTTGGCTTGGCGTGCTACCTTGGTAGAGCGGCAGAGGACTGCCGCATTTGGGAGGATGAGATGCTCCAGGACGAGCTCATACAGCGTTACCAACGTGGCGAACGAGACTTCTCGGGTGTCAAACTGCAGGGTGATAGCCCCCTCGAAACTGACCTCATGGGTTGTGTCTTGGCGGGGGCAATCTTCATTGGCATCACTCTTCGTGGTGCATTCCTCAATGGGTCTAATTTGCAGTGTGTTGACTTCACGGGTTCCGATCTTAGTGACACACATTTCGTGAATACGGACATCTCGGGGGCCAACATGAGGAGTGTCACCCTTCAGGGGGCGGAGGTCACCGCGGCGCAGCTCGCGACCACGCGGAACCTCGAGCACGCCTTCATGGACCCGGGCCGGTTCGCGGACGCGGTCGCGGCCGGGTACAAGGTACCCGCCCACACCCAGGAGTAGTCACAACCACCCGCATCGTCTGTTCCTTCAGCGGTCAGTATCCCGCCTCTGACCGCCCCCCAATCCCCACGCGGTATTCATCATGTCGCTTGAGGAAAACAAAAAACCGTCCTTCGTTAAACCCGAGACGGTTTTTTTTTATTATCTCCGTTTATCTCCAATATCTCTTATCTCTATTTATCTCCATTTATCTCTCATCTCCAATCTTCACTCTTTATTCACCTCTCCCTCCACATTCCACAATCTCAACCATCGTCTTTTCAAACTCGCGTTGAGTTGCATCATCTCTTCAGATTTAAGCAGGAATAAAATACCGCAATAAACAAGCAAACCGACGGAGCCGGCAATCGCGCGTTGAGTAAAAATGCCCCAGAATTTTTCCATGTTAACGATTCCGGACAGCGGAGCTTTAAATAATTGCACCACGATGGCCATAACCAGCGCGGCAACGGAAATTTTATATAAAGAAATGATAATTTTGTTTTCTTGAATTGTGCCAAGTTTTTTGCGCAGAAAAATCCAGATTAGCGCTAGCTGGATTATTGTTGATACTGAGAAAGCAAGGGCGAGGCCGCTGACGCCAAATGATGATTTGAAATAAATCGCGGCAACGATGTTAGCGGCGGTGGTGGCGAGGCCGATTAAAAATGGCGTCCAGGTGTCACGCAGAGCGTAAAAAGTGCGGGCGAGCAAAGGAATCAGGCATTGAGCGAACAGCGAGAAAGAAAAAAAAGCAAGGGTATTGGCGGTGAGAATCGTATCATCCCAGCTAAATTGACCCGACCCCAGCACTACGCGGACGATTTGCGCTCGCAAAAGCAGAAAAATAATCATGATTGGTATGATAAAAAAAAGTATCTGCCGTATTGTCGCGGATAATTCGCTGATGACATCAGCTTTGCGGTTTTCCGCGACTGCTTGCGCCATGGCCGGGAAAGCAGCAATGGCAAATGACACGCCGATAATGCCAATCGGAAAATATTGCAAGTTATTAGCCAGATTAAAAATCGCGATACTGCCGGAAGTTAAAGTTGAGCCGATAACAGTTATTACCAAAAAATTTATTTGGTTAATGGCAATGCCTAAAGTGCGCGGAATCATTAGTTTGCCAATCTCTCTGACATGTTTATCGCGCCACAAGATTAATGGTTGGTAGCGGAAGCCGTGTTTCGAGATTGTCGGCAATTGCAGAAGTAAATGAAGAAACGCGCCCAAGATTACGCCATAGGCCAAACCGTTTATTCCCCAGATCGGAACAAAAAACATCGCGCCGATAATAATGCCAATGTTATACATTATCGGCGTAAGCGAGTAAATGAAAAAATTTTTAAATGATTGCAAAATACTGCTGGCAATTCCGCTTAAGCCCAGCAGGATCGGGCTTAAAAACATGATGCGGGTAAGCGAGATTGTCAATTTAATTTTTTCCGCGTCAAACCCCGGCGCCAGCCAGCGCGTCAGTTGCGGCGTGAAAATAAAAAATAGGCCGCAGATTACTAACAACAAGATTCCCAGAATATTAATCACGCTGTTGGTAACGCGCCAGGCTGTTTTTCTATCCTTATTTATCAAATGCAAAAAAACCGGAATAAACCCAGCGGATAGAGCGCCGACGATAATCAAATTATAAATAAAATCCGGAATGCGGAATGCCGCGTAATAGGCGTCCAAAACATCGCCGGCGCCGAATTGGCTGGCGAAAACGCGGTCGCGCAAGATGCCGATTAAACGGCTTACCATTGACATGAGCCCGAGGACGACAGCCGCGCCGACAATTGATTGCGATTGGGCGGAGAAATTTTTGAAACCCATTTTATAATATTATAATTCGCTTGGAAAATTTATTGTCAACGAAACATAATCCGTGCCTTTATTTTTCATCGTGTCTTCTATGAATAGCGCTCCTTCAACCGAGTCTTTTTGAAAAGAAAACTGTTTGACTTGTTCGTTATTTTGTGAGGTATCAATCAAGAAGCCTGTTTTTTCTAGTTCGTTTTTATAATAATTATAGACAAAACGCGGCTCGGCCGGCAGCTCTGTCCATTCAATTTGGATAGTATCGCGATGATCAACGACCGGTTCTTTCAGCAGGCGGACAAAACGGCTGAAGCGGTTTTCATTATCCGCGGTGGTTGATGGAAACAATTTTTCATTGATAATAATCACGATCGGGGCAATAATTAATTTTGGCGCGTAAGCGGCAATTTCCAACCATTTGCCTTTTTCTTTTCCATCAGTGAAAGCAACGCGGTCGGAATTTCCAATGTCATAAACAGGCACCGTTGCCGGAAAATGCGGTGGCAGCGATTTTAACTCCTTTTGCCGCGGCGTAGCGCTTAATTTTAAGATAATCAGTGAAGCGATAATAAAAATGACGACACCACCGCAGCCGACTGAGCAGCTTCTTCTCAAGCAGGATTTTTTTTTGCCCAGCTCCTGAATCGGCGGGTCTTTGATTTCAATATTGTCAATAATTCTGCGCATAGATTATTTTATTATAGCAGGTTTTAATGATTTGGCAAAGGGAATTTTTGGTGTTATACTAATTTTGTTCACATATCAATGACTTATGAAACTAAAATTCTGCGGGGCGGCGCGGGAGGTGACAGGTTCTTGTTATCTTTTGCAAACAAAAAAAGCCAAAATCATAGTAGATTGCGGCATGTTTCAGGGGTCGGATTTTAACGAGGGGAAAAATCACGATTCTTTTCCGTTTGAGCCAAAAGCGGTTGACGCGGTTTTGGTAACGCACGCGCACCTTGATCATATTGGACGGATTCCAAAGTTAGTTAAAGAAGGATTTGCCGGCAAGATTTTTTTAACTGGAGCTACGGTTGAATTCGCGCGACTGATTTGGGATGACGCTTACGGCATCATGGTTGAAAATAACGAAAAATACGGTACGCCGATTTTGTTTGATTCAAGCGATATCGCTAACGCGGCGGCGATGTGTCAAAGCGTGAAATACGGAGAAGTGGTTGAAGCCGCGCCGGGCGTGTCAGCGATCTGGAAAGACGCCGGACATATTTTTGGTTCAGCGTTTATTGAAGTCAGAGTCGAAAATAAATTGATAGTTTTTTCTGGCGACATCGGCAATGAGAATGTGCCAATTTTGAAAGATACGGAAAGTTTAAGCGCGGGCGCGGATTTGCTTTTATGCGAATCAACTTATGGCGACCGGATTCATGAAGATATTGATACTCGGCGCAATGTTATTTTAGACGCGGTAAAACATGGCGTGGAAAGGGGCGGGACGATTATGGTGCCGTCTTTTTCTTTGGAGCGGACGCAAGAGCTTTTGTATGAATTGAATTTATTGAGCGAGCATGACAAAGTTTTGCCGAACATTCCGATTTATTTAGACAGCCCGCTGGCGATTGACGCGACGAAAGTTTATGGAAAATTTCCGGAATATTATGATGAAGAAGCGGCGCGATTGCATTTGGTCGGCGATAATTTTTTGGAATTTCCCAATTTAACCGCGACCCATACCAGAGAGGAATCAAAAAAAATTAATAAAATTCGCGGAGCAAAATTGATTATCGCCGGTTCCGGAATGATGAACGGCGGTCGGATTGTGCATCACGCTTTTCGCTATTTATCCGACCCGGCTTCCACGCTTTTGATTGTCGGCTATCAGTCGGAAGGCACGCTCGGCCGGCGGTTGTATGAAGGCGCGAGTAAAGTAAAAATATTCGGGGAAACTATTTATGTAAAATGTAAGATTGAAGCCATTGGCGCCTTGTCAGCGCATGGCGACCAGAAAAAATTGTTAAAATGGGCCGGAGAAGGCAAACCGAAAAAAGTTTTTTGCGTTCATGGCGAACCGCACGCGGCGACTGAACTCGCGCATCGATTAAAAGACAATTTTGGCATTGAGGCGCTGTTGCCGGAGTATGGGGAAGAGGTGGAAGTGTGAGAGATAACGTTCCCTCTCCTCATCAGAGGAGAGGGCGAAGGCCTTCGAGGCTCTGAGGAGCCATCAGGCTCTCGAAGAAGAGAGGTCTCGTCGCGGTTGGCGAGCGAGACCCCCTCCTCACCTCCCCCTATTGAAGGGGGAGGGATTTTTAAAATAATTTAAAATAATCCCGTTTTAATCGGGATTATTTTTTATTTATGGAGGAAGGGCGGGCGCGTGGAGGACAGCAACAGAGCAACACGCGCCCACCCGAGGAAAGGGAACAAACCCGTGGCCCGCCGATTATTGTCGGGGCAATTTGCGGTTGGACGATGCCATCCGCTTGGTTGGGCCAGGGTTCTGCCTGGGACGATCAGTCAGCGCCGGCTGTCACTGCTCCAGAATGGAGACTTGCACGGGCGAAGGCGCCCACGGTGCTTCAAGATAGAAGCAAGAAAAGTGGTCATCGCACTAAAGCCGCGGTTGGTGGTGTCCCCCAAGGTATTCCCTGATGAGATCGCTCGTTAACGTCAATGACGTTTATGAGCAGATATTAAAGAAAGAGCGAAGAGAGAAAGAAAAGAGCGGAATAGAAGTATGATTATATTATAGCAAAGAAATTAACTGCTTACAGCGCACCCTTGTGGTGCGCTGTGGATAACTAATGGTTAGAAAGTGTTGCATAGTGTTTATTAGTGGTGTATAATGGGTGTAAGTGGGGATTAGTGGGTAATTGGTGGGCTATGTTTATCGGCGAATATTCGCACAACTTAGACGACAAGGGCCGCATTGCCATACCGAAAAAATTTCGGTCGGATTTGCATAAGGGCGCTGTTATTACCAAGGGTTTGGATTCTTGTCTGTTTTTATACACAAAAAAAGAGTGGGATAAATTGGCGGAAAAATTGGCCGGTTTGCCTTTCGCGCAAGCCAACAGCCGGGCTTTTTCCCGCTCAATGCTTGCCGGCGCGATGGAAGTTGAAATTGACGGCCAAGGCAGGATTGTTTTGCCGGAATACTTGCGCCAATTTGCCGGATTAAGCAAAGAAGTGATTGTCGCCGGCTTGTACAGCCGATTGGAAATTTGGGATAACGCGAAGTGGAATGAGTACAAAACAAAAACAGAAGCGGAGAGCGTAAAAATTGCCGAGCAGATGAGCGAACTGGGAGTTTAAAATTATGAAGCATGTACCAGTATTATTGAATGAGGTTATTGATGGATTGGAATTAAAACCAGGAATGCGTGTTATTGATTGTACATTGGGCGACGCCGGCCACGCGGAAAAAATTTTGGAAAAAATCGGGCCGGACGGAAAGTTGCTGGGAATTGACACGGATGTGGAAGCGATTTTACGGGCTAAACAGTATTTGTATAATTTTGAAAAGCAAACAGTTTTTGTCAGAGATAATTTTACGAATTTAAAAAAGATTGTTACCGAAAATAATTTTAATCCGATTAACGGCATTTTATTAGACCTTGGCTGGTCAAGTCCGCAGTTTGAAGAGCGAGGAAGGGGATTCAGTTTTTTGAAAGAGGAGGAGTTGTTGGATATGAGGTACGGCGGTGAACATGGAACAGCGAGCGAGTTGGTGAATGAGTTGACTGAAGAAGAGTTTGAGAAAATATTTCGCGAGTATGGTGAGGAGAAGCTGAGTAAAGAGATTGCGAAAGCGACGGTTGAAAACAGAAAAGAGAAAAAAATTGAAAAGGTCGGTGATTTGGTGGAAATAGTTTTGACTGTTTATAGAAAAAAGTTAAAAAGCGAAAAAGAAATTCCTTGGGTGGGCGGGTTGCATCCGGCGACGAAAGTATTTCAGGCATTAAGAATTGCGGTAAATGATGAATTGGGTGTCTTGGAAAAAGTTTTGCCGCAGGCGATTGAAACACTGTCGGCCGATGGACGATTGGCAGTTATCACCTTCCACTCCTTGGAAGACAGAATAGTGAAACATTTTTTTAAGGATCAAGACGGCAAAACAATTAAAATTATCAGCAAAAAGCCGATTGTCTGTTCTGAAGAAGAGTATAAAACTAATTCACGCGCCAGATCCGCGAAGTTGAGAGTTGCGGAAAAAATTTAAAATATAGACTCCGAACTTGATAGGCAATTCGTAATTCATAATTCGTAATTCATAATTCAATCGCCACTATGGTCGCCGAATATCTCTGCCAACAACCAACATTAAGACAAAAAAGAGAAGCTATGAAAAGATGGTTTTTAAGCGCCACCTGCCGGTTTGTTTTTGGGAGCTTGGTTGTGGTTTTTGGCGTTATGTATGTGGCGCAGACAAACGCTATCTCCACTAAAGGCTATACAATGAATGATATTGAGAAGCAGATTCAAGCGCTGGAACAGGAAAATCAAAAACTAGAATTTGAAATTGCCAATTATCGATCAATGCAAAGCATCCAAAGCCGATTAACAAATTTGGATTTAGTCGCGTCGGAGAACATTAAATATGTTACTTTAACCGGTTCGGCCGTAGCACGACGATAGAATACTAAATCCTAACTCAGAACTCAGAACTCCCAAACCTACTATGGGAGTTTTTTGTTTTATGGTATACTATACTCAAATCCGAAACTCTAAACTCGAAACTCTAAACAAATTCAAAACTCAAATATCAAAAATTTGAATTTTGAACATTGTAATTTATTTAGGGTTTATGATTTAGAGTTTAGAGTTTTTAATGTATGTGGGTTTTAGTCTCTCAAAGAATGCTGTTGGAATTTTTTCTTGACCTGCTTTACTTTCCGCTCTGGTGGTACACCGGCGGGGTGAAGAAAGCGCTGATTTTTTGTTTTCATTTGATCCAAGACGCGAATTTGACTTTGGCGCCGGGTTTGTGGTTAAAAAATATTTTTGTGCCGATGTTTGGCCAAACTGATTGGCAAGGCCGGCTGATGAGCGTGTTTATGCGGATTATGAATGTTATCGTCCGCGCGATCGCGATGGCAGTCTGGCTGGCAGTTGTTGCCGTGATTTTTGCGCTTTGGTTAATGTTTCCGGTGTTTGTGGTTTATATGATGACAGTTTAACTATGCTGTTTGAGAAACAAATTCCACTTAATCTCCTTCCTTGCAACACCTGCTGGGGCAGCGGCTATGAAGGGGTGAAAAAATGCCATGAATGCAAAGGCATGAGCATGGGCCGATTCGCGCGCGGCAGGTTTTTGTATTGGGGCGAGCCACTGACCAAATATCACATCAATGTCAGAAAAGCGCGGCGCTGGCTGGATCGATTTGAAATTTTAGGCGCGGTGATTTTTGCCGTCGGATTTTTAGCTTTGTTCGGCTGGCTGGTATATCGCGATAATTTAATCGCGATGGTTTTTACGCGCGGTTTTTGGTTTGCTTATATCAGCAATTTGCCGGTTTTGTTCTGGCTGGCGATTATTTCTTTCAGTTTTTTAATTTATCGCTTAATCATCAGCAATCGCAAACCGGAGCCGGTGGAGTGGCACGATTATCATGATAAAAAAGAACAAATGGAATTGGAAAAGAATGATGCTTTACAAACTTGGGCTCAAGTATTGAAACTGCCGCGGCGCAAGCGAGTTGATATCTCCGCTTCATTTACCGAAGAAGCCAAGGCCATTTTGGAAGAAGCGTATCGTTTGGCATTAAAATACGAGCACAACGAAGTAAGCGTGTTCCATGTTTTTTCCGCTTTGCTCGCGTCAGCAAAAATCGCCGGTTTGTTTATCAGATTGGGAGTTTCGGTGCAGACTTTGCAAGCGTTTTTGAATAAATTGTTTGCCAAAAATACGGAAAAAAGAATTCCGGTTATCTCCGGCGCTGTTCAGCAGATTTTATTTCAAGCTTATGAAAAAGCGTACAGCGATCGGCAGGAATTTGTTCATGTTACCGAGCTGTTGATTGCCGCGGTGCGCCAATCGGAGCCGATTCAGGAATTACTTTATGATTTAAAAATTGATAAAGATAAATTAAGCAATGTGGTGGAGTGGTTGCGGATTAGAGAAAGATTGCGTTGGCAATATAAAAAATTCAGTCGGGCCGCGGCGCGGCGCAGCAAGTACGGCATGGATCGGGCGATGACCGCGGTAGCCACGCCGTATTTGAACAGCTATAGCCAGGATTTGACTTTGGCCGCGAAATTCGGCTATTTGGCTCCTTGCGTGGCGCGAGAAAAAGAGATTGAGGAGATTTTTAGAATCGTTGAGGGCGGACGGCAAAGTGTGGCTTTGGTTGGCGAGCGCGGGGTGGGCAAGATGAGCATTATTGAAGGCATCGCGCAGAAAATGGTGGAAGAAGACGTGCCGAAGCGTTTGCGGGACAAGCGTTTGGTGCAATTATCAACTTCTTCTTTGTTGGCTGGGACGACGATTTCAGGCGCACAAGAGAGATTGATCAGAATTATGAATGAAATCGCGCGCGCGAAAAATATTATTTTATTTATAAAAAATATTCAGGATTTGGTCAGCATCAACAGCGGCGAGGGCGGAGAGGGCATGGATGTTTCGGAAACTTTGGCGGAATATTTGAGTTCAACTCGGTTTTTAACTTTAACCACCAGCACAATTGACGGCTACAATCGCCATATTTTAAATTCGGAAATCGGTTCGGCCTTGGCGCGAGTGGATGTTAAAGAGATGGATAAAAATCAGACGATTCAAGTGTTGGAATCAAAAGTCGGCGGCGTGGAATACAAGCATAACGTGTTTTTTTCTTACGACGCGCTTGCGCAATCAGTTGATATGGCCAAAAAGTTTTTGCATGACCAGACTTTGCCGGGAAGCGCGATCGCCGTGATGACCGAGGCGGCCGGCGTGGTACAGCACAAAAAAGGCGAGAATCAACTAGTCACCGCCGAAGATGTCGCCGCGATTATCGCTGATAAAACCGGTATTCCGGTTACCAGTATTTCTGAAGATGAGTCGGAAAAATTACTGCGTTTGGAAGAAGAAATGCACAAGCGCGTGGTAGGGCAGGATGAAGCGGTTAATTTGGTGGCAAACGCTTTGCGCCGCGCGCGGGCGGAAATTCGCACCCAGACGAAGCCGATCGCCAACTTCTTATTTTTAGGCCCGACCGGTACGGGCAAAACTGAACTTGCGAAAACCATTGCCGATGTTTATTTTGGCGGCGAGAACCGAATGATTCGCGTTGATATGAGCGAATATCAGGAAAAGGGGAGCATCTACCGTTTGATCGGCCAGCCGAGCCAACAAGGCACCGGTTTGCTGACTGAAGCCGTGCGCCAGCATCCGTTTTCATTGGTTTTATTGGATGAAATGGAAAAAGCCGAGCCGGATGTTTTGAATTTATTTTTGCAAGTTTTTGACGATGGCCGGTTGACTGATAGCGTTGGTAAAGTCATAGATTTTACCAATACGATTATTATCGCCACTTCCAATGCCGGGACTTCTTACGTGCAAGAACAAATTAATAAAGGCGAGCCATTGGAAAATATCCGGCAGGCATTAATCCGCGGTGAGTTGAAAAAATATTATCGGCCGGAATTTTTAAATCGTTTTGATGGCATTATCTTGTTTAAGTCTTTGGAGCGCGAAGAAATAAAGAAAATCGCCGGTTTGATGTTAAAGCGCGTCGGCAAAGATTTGGAAAAACGCGGTGTCGGCTTAAAAGTTGATGACGCGGCTTTGGAAGCGCTGGCGAAAGTCGGATTTGATCCGGAATTCGGCGCTCGTCCCATGCGCCGCGCGATTCAGGAACACGTGGAGAACCAGTTGGCCGAATTGATTTTGGCGAATAAATTAAAACGGCGGGATATGGTAGTGATAGGAGGGGATTTGGAGATAAAAGTTGGGAATTAAAAAAATATAACAAAATTGCTAAATTGTTAAATTGTTTTTCGCATTTTCGCAATCTTTCGTATTTCGCATGTATAATGTGTCTGAAAAAAAGTTTAAAAAAATCCACCTATTGTTTATTGCCGTATTCATCTTATCTTACGCCGGATTGAAATTGTGGCAGTTGCGTTTGCCGACGGCGGAGATTGAGTTAAGAGGGCAGAAAATAACGGTCTGGGTGGCAAAAACTCCGAAGCGTTTATTTAAAGGTCTGGGCGATAGAGAAAGTTTGGCGGAAAATCAAGGAATGCTTTTGGTGTTTGGGAAAATGGGCAAACACGGGATTGTAATGCGCGATATGGAGTTTCCGATTGATATTATCTGGTTAAACAACGGCGAAGTGGTTGATCTTGCCCCCAACGTTCCGATTGAACCGGATGTGGCTGAAGAAAAATTGACGCGTTATTACCCGCGCAAAGAATCAAACACGGTATTGGAGCTATCCGCCGGCTGGGCGGAAAAGAACGGGGTGAAGATTGGGGAGAGGATAAAGATAATAGAGGAATAACACATCCCTTCTCCTTCTGCGGAGGAGAGAGAATTCGGGCTTGACTTTTTTCCCCATTTAATCTATAATGTCCGCACTAATCAGATAACTATTTTTTCTATGTTTTCAGTAATAGAAACCGGCGGGAAGCAGTATCTCGTTAAATCAGGCGAAACTTTGAGAGTGGAAAAATTAAATATTGAAGATGGCAAAGAATTCGTCTTTGATAAAGTTTTGTTGACTGCCAATGAAGATGGTACTGATGTAAAAATCGGCGCCCCATACTTATCCGGCGTTGTTGTAAAAGCGACAGTGCTGTCTCAAGGCCGAGCCAAAAAAATCAGCGTGGTTAAATACAAAAGAAAAATCCGTTATCACAAAGTTCACGGACATAGACAGAGTTTTACGAAAATAAAAATTATGTAAACAAAATCCCCGCCTATTCGGCGGGGTTTGTAATAGTGGAGGGTGGGAGTCGGTTTGAAACACGACTCCCACTGATGCGCGGTCCACGGCTCTCGCTTTGAGCCGTACTTACTTGGTGTTGCCACGAAAGTGGCGCCACTTTTCAGTTTCCAGGTCCAAGTTGTAGCGACCGGCTTCCCTCAAGGATATTTCTGCGCATCTTCACCCGCTGTTCCTCCCCGGACATCGTATGCAGGCGTTTGTAACGCCAAGCACTCCAAACGTGCGGACCACTACAGCGAGGTAGCATTGAAAGTGTGGACCTAGGATCCTCACTTTTCTCTGCTAGAGGTAATATCTTTATATCAAGTTTTTGGTTTTTAGTCAAGTCCTATTCCTCAACGCACTACCCAGCGTTATCTCGTCCGCGTACTGCAGGTCAGAGCCCATCGGCAGGCCGCGGGCGAGGCGGGAGATTTTGATTGCCGGATTTTTTTCTTTGATTTGTTTTGTTAAAAACATCATCGTGGTCTCGCCTTCCAGATTGGGATTCAACGCCAGAATAATTTCCCCAACCGGTCCGTTGGCGCGGGCAAGCAATTCTTTGATTTTTAAATTTTGCGCGTCCAATTCTTCATCGGCTCTAATTTCTCCGCGCAGAATATGGTAAACGCCGTTGAAAACGCCGGTTTTTTCCATTACCTCCACATCAGCCGGTTCAGCCACCACGCAAATCGTCGCGTGGTCGCGATTTTTATCAGCGCAGATATGGCATGGCGATTTATCGGAAAAAGTCCAGCAAGTCTCACAGCTTTTGATTGTCGTCATCAGATTTTTTAAAGCCAAAATCAATTCCGCCGCTTCTTTTTTTCCTGATTTTAGCAAATAGAAAACAAAGCGTTCGGCCGTTCGTTCGCCGACAGAGGGGAGCGCGCTGAATGCGGCGATTAATTGTTTGATGGGTTTGGAGTACATTTGTAACTTTTAATAATCCGGATATTCCAGATAATCCAGATAAACGGATAACAAATCACATCTGTAAATCTGGATTATTATTTTTTTAAGAGAGTCCTGGCATCTGTGGCAATCCACCCATCTCCCTCACCTTCATCGCCATTACTTTCTGCATCCTCTTCAGCGCGTCGGCGCAAGCGTCTTTAATCGCGTTTTGCAGTTTTTCTTTTTTGTCCGGGTTTAATAATTCCGCGGAAATATCAATATTGATAATCCGCAAGTTGCCATCCATAGTTAAAGATACGCCACTGGACGAAACCGTAGTTTTTTCTTCTGACAAAGTATTTTGCAGATTTTTCGCCTGACTGCGCAGGTCGCGGAATTGTTTGAGTTTGTTAAACACAAGAGAAAGCTTACAAGGCTTGTGGGCCTTTTTATTTAAAACGCCGGAATATTTTGTTCAAAATGTCTGTTTGAATCAGGCGGGGGGGCTGGCAATGCGGTGAAGGCGGTGTCTAAACTGCGGAAGCTGGCGAATTGCTCGTTAAAAAATGTTTTTACCATGCCGGTCGGGCCGTTTCTGTGTTTGGCGATATGCAATTCCGCGATGTTGCGTTCATCCGGCGGAATATCTTCCGGCCGGTAACTGCGGTCAGCGGTTTTTCGGTAAATAAACATTACCACGTCAGCGTCTTGTTCAATTGAACCGGATTCTCTTAAATCTGATAACTTTGGAATCGCCGGTTTTCTTTGTTCCACTAAACGCGACAATTGTGATAATGCCAGCACCGGCACATTTAATTCGCGCGCGATGCCTTTCAAATTGCGGCTGATTTCCGCGACTTCCTGCACGCGATTATCGCCATAGCGATTGTTGTGCGATTCCATCAATTGCAAATAATCCACTACGATTAAACCCAGGCCATGTTCGGCTTGCAGACGCCGAGCTTTTGTCCGGATGTGCATTACGGTGTTGCCAGGACTGTCGTCAATATAAATCGGCGCCTCGGACAGTACGCCCATGGCATGGCCGATTTTAGGGAAGTCATTGCTGTCCGGCCGATCAGAAAGATTGCCGGTGCGCATTTTCCACAAATCAACGCCGGCTTCAGCGCACAACAAACGATCCACCAGCTGTTCTTTGCTCATTTCTAAAGAAAAAACTCCAACCGGCGCTTTGGATCTTACCGCCGCGTTGCGCACCATGTCCATGGCCAGCGAAGTTTTACCGACCGAAGGGCGGGCGGCCAAAATAATTAAGTCTGATTTTTGCAAGCCGGCCAGCAAATTATCCAACTGTTTAAATCCGGTTGAAAGTCCGCGCAGTTTTCCTTTTTCGCGGTGCAGTTCATCTATTCTTTCAAACGCGTCGCTCAAAACATTGCGAATCGGCGTGAAAGTTTGCTTCAAGTGTTTTTGCGTGACGCCGTATAAATGCTGCTGCGCTTCGTCCAGAACCGTGTCCACGTTTTCCGCGTCTTCTTTATATCCCAAGCGAGTTATTTCGCCGGCCGCGGATAATAATTTTCGCAGAGTGGATTTTCGTCTGATGATTTTCGCGTATTGTTCAATGTGGGAGGCGGTCGGCACCGCGTTGGAAAGTGAGACCAAATAACTGCGTCCGCCAATTTTTTCCAGCTGGTTTTTTTCTTCCAGCCGGTTGCCCAAAGTCAACACATCCACCGGTTCATTTTTATTATACAATTCAGCCATGATTTCAAAGATGGCGGCATGGGCGTTTTTATAAAAATCTTCCGCATCAATAATATCCGCGATCTTCATCATCGCGTCTTTATCAATTAAAATAGAACCCAAGAGCGACATCTCGGCTTCGTTGTTTTGGGGAGGGATTTTTTCTATCGCGGTTATGTCAGTCATAGCGGTGGTATTTTATATCATCTGGTTTTTGTCCGCAACTGGCAGCTGTGGGTTAAATGTGCGGAGAGTGTGGACAGTTTTTGGCGAATTGTTAAATTGTTCGATTGTTGTTATACTGAACACAAAGTTTACTCTATGAAAATTTGTTTAATTAACAATTTGTATCCGCCATATTCTGTTGGCGGGGCGGAGATGGTGATGGAGAAGATTGCCAGAGAAAAGATTGGAAACGGCGATCAAGTGACAGTGATCACTTGGAAACCATGGACTGGTTGGGGTTCGTGGCATCCAGTCAAGACGGTTGAGGATGGGGTAGCGGTGTACCGGTTTTGGGTGCCGAATATTTTTTCATATAAAAGTTTAGCCAAGCATAATTTTGTTTTAAAATTGATTTGGCATTTCATTGATATTTTTAATTGTTTCAGCGCGCGGATTATCAAGAAAATTTTAGAGCAAGAAAAATCCAACGAAGTCCAGACGCATAATTTGGTGGGGATTGGGTTTTTCGTTCCGCGAGTTATTCAGAGGTTGGGGATTAAGCACACGCATTATTTGCATGATGTTCAGCTCGTTGAGCCGAGCGGGGTTCTGCCATGGAATCATGAGAGAGAAAGCTTGTTGCAGAAGATTTATAGTTGGATTATGAAGTGGAGAATGGGGAAGCCGGACGCAGTATTGTCACCATCTAAGTTTTTAGCTGGGTTTTATAAAGAGGGAGGATTTTTTGTTGATTCACCCTATCACATCATCACGTCATCACACCATCACACGATATTGGACAACGAACGACAGGCGCGCAATCCAACCACATTTTTGTTTGTTGGTTCGCTCGTTGAGCACAAGGGCATTCGTGTTTTGATGAAAGCGTGGGATGAGGTTGATAAAAACGCGCAGGTTGAATTGCGCATTGTCGGTGATGGGGTATTAAAAAAAGAAGTTGAGGAATGGGCGAGAAAGGATGAGAGGGTTGAAGTTTACGGCCGATTAGGTGGGAAAGAGTTGGAAGGAGTTTATAAAAAAAGCGATATTTTAATTTTTCCATCAATCTGCATTGAAAATCATCCGACCGTGATTGACGAAGCGCATCGATTTGGTTTGCGAGTGATTGCGAGCGATACCGGCGGGGTAGGGGAGATGGTGAGAGAGGGTGACGTGTTGGTGAGGCCAGAGGATGTGAAGAGATTTGGAGGAGAAATTGAAAAATTGTTAAATTGCTAGATTATTAAATTGTCTTTGCCTGTGGAAAACTGGATTTATGAGATATTGTGTCTATGAGTGTTTTATGTTAGCCTTTTACATTAAAGGAGGGCAAAAACATGCTACCGATTACATTAGAGGTTGTTTCCGGACCACCATTGGAAAAATTGTTCGCCCAAGTTGGTGAGGAGGTGCAGTTCCAAGTTGCAGACAGAGGCGGACAAAAGACGTTTCGCGTTGGCAGGGTTGTCAGCGTAGAGCTAGATGGAGTGGTGCTGCTCATTTTCGATGGCGATTTCTACCATGGAACACTGTTCGATGGTTTTCACGACAGCAAACTCTGTTGTCGTGGGCGGCTGCTTTTCCAGTCATCCGGCAGGGGTTCGTAAGTGGGGCATGCGCGGGAAGGACGGCGAGATCGCGCCGTCCTTCCCACTGTCAAATTATTTTAACAACTTTCCACCAATTTTCCACATATTCCGCGCGGCGATTTTGGTATTTGAGATAATAAGCATGCTCCCAGACATCCAGCGTGAGAATCGGCGTGTGGCCGAGAGTTAATGGAGAGTCTTGATTGGGAAGAGAATAAGTTTTTAATTTGTCGTTTTCATCTCT
>JACRPD010000027.1 GCA_016214105.1 Candidatus Magasanikiibacteriota bacterium | reverse complement strand
GGCAATTTTAGATTAGCAAAAGAGTTGCGCTAAGTCAAGACTATAAATTGACTTTTTTCTTCTCTTCCATTATACTTTAATCACTTTGTAGCTTCGCAAGCCTCGTCGGCTTTGTAAGCCTAGTAAGCCTTTTCTCATGAACGTCTCCGAACTTGCCCGCCAATTAAGAACCAATACCAAAGAATTGTTGGAAATTCTCCCGCAGTATGGTTTTGATGTCGGCCAGCGGGCGATTAAGATTGATAATAAAGTCGCGGATCAGATTTCTCGGCGGTGGCGTTTTATTAAAAAAGATTTGGAAGAAAAAAAACGCAAAGCCGAAGAAGAAAAAAAACAAAAAGAAAAAGAATTGCGCAAAGAAAGCGGACACAGCGTGGTTTTGCCGCAACTCATAACCGTGCGGAATTTTGCCGAGCGTTTGAATCTTCCGATTACGCAAGTGATTACCGAGCTGATGAAAAACGGTATTCTTGCCAATCAAAATCAAAACATTGATTATGACACAGCGTCAATTATTGCCGGGGAGCTTGGTTTTGCCGTATTAAAAGAAGAAGGCGGAGTTAAAATTGATGTGGAAAAAGAAGAACAGCGCGGACAGGTTTTGGAGCAGGCGCTGGCCAAGGCGGAAAATTCTTTGCCACGCGCGCCGGTGATTGTGGTGATGGGCCATGTTGACCATGGCAAAACTAGATTGTTGGACACAATTAGAAAAACAAATATTTTAGACACTGAATCAGGTGGCATTACCCAGCACATCGGCGCGTATCAAACAATTTGGAAAGATCCAAAAAGCGGAGAGGAGCGCAAGCTTACATTCATAGATACCCCCGGCCACGAAGCATTTACTGTCATGCGTTCGCGCGGCGCGAAAGTCGCGGACATAGCGATTTTGATTGTGGCGGCTGATGATGGCGTCAAGCCGCAGACCGAGGAAGTTATAAATATTATTAAGGCCGCGAAATTGCCATTAGTTGTCGCGATTAATAAAATAGATAAAGACGGCGCCGATCCTCAGCGCGTGCGCGCGGAACTATCGCAGAGGGGTATTCAAAGTGACGAATGGGGTGGCAACGTGCCAATGGTGGAAATTTCCGCGAAACAAAATTTAAATATTGACAAGCTGTTGGATGTTTTGCTGTTAGTGGCTGATATGGAGCAGGAAAAAATAAAAGCTGACGCGAGTTTGCCGGCCGCAGGGACGATTATTGAGTCGCATGTTGATAAAGGCATGGGGCCGGTGGCTACTGTTTTGGTGCAGTCAGGCACTTTGAAATTAAATGACCCGTTGGTTGTCAATGGCGAGATTTATGGCAAGGTGCGCGCGATGAAAGATTATTTGGCTCGTACTTTAGGAGACGCTCCGCCATCAACGCCGGTTCAGATTGTTGGGTTTAAAGTCGCGCCGGAAGTCGGCGATATTTTGGATGTAAGCCAAGCCGGCCAAGCGGAAAAAATTAATGTTAAAGAGAAAAAATTGCGCCAAACCGGGGCCGAACGTCAGATCGTTGTTTCCGGCGATGAAGACGTTGAAGAAGATAAAAAGAAAAAGATTTTGAATTTAGTTGTTAAAGCCGATGTGTTGGGTTCGTTGGAAGCGATTATCGGCACTTTGGAAAAATTTAAACACGAAGAAGTCGGCGTGGCCGTTGTCGGCAAAGGTTTGGGTTTTGTTAGCGAGGATGATGTGAATAAGGCGGAAGCCGCCAAAGCTGTTGTGGTCGGATTTCATGTTAATCCGACTTCAAGCGCGGAAACTTTAATGATGGAAAAAGAAATCGTGTTTACTCGTTATGATGTGATTTATGATTTGTTTAACTGGGTCAAGGCCGAGCTGGAAAAAATGCTGTCATCGGAAAAAATCGCCACTGAAATCGGCAAAGTCAAAGTTCTCGCGATATTCCGCACTGACCGCGGCATGATGACTGTCGGCGGCCGGGTGATGGATGGAAAAATTAAAATAAATACTTTAGCCCGCGTTATCCGTGAAGGCGTGAATATGGGCAATGGCAAAATCGCCCAGTGCAAAGTCGGCCCGCAGGATGTGAAAGAGGCGTCCGAAGGCACCGAGTGCGGCATGCGGTTTGAAGGCAAAGTCAAGATAGAAATTAATGATAGCTTGGAAATTTATACGGAAGAAACCAAAGCAAGGAAGATTGTGTTTGAAAAATAAAAAATAAAAGGGTATAACATGCGAAATGCGAAAGCTTGCGAAAATGCGAACAACAATTTAGCAATTTAGCAATTTTAACATTTAATCTATGTCAGAGGTACATTTCACCGACTCCAATTTTGAGTCGGAGGTTTTAAAATCAAAGGTTCCGGTTTTGGTGGATTTTTGGGCGCCATGGTGCGGGCCATGCCAGATGATGGGTCCGATTATTGAAGAATTGGCGAAAGAATTTGACTCTGCCAAAGCGAAAATCGGCAAAGTTAATGTTGACGAAAATCAAGTTACGGCCGGGAAATATAAAGTCTTGAGCATTCCGACTTTTTTTGTGTTTAAAAACGGCGAAGTGGTTGATCAGATGGTCGGCGGAGTATCAAAAGAGAAACTGGCGGGGATGCTGAAGAAACATATCTAATCAAAACACAGAACACAATTAACAAAACACATATGTCAAAGCCAATCAAAATCATCTCGTGGGTAGTCGGAATTTTAGTATTAATTTTCGTTGTTATCGGCGTTCTCACAGTCTGGACTTCTTATAAAGAATCAAGAGGAATAAAAACTGGCAGCGCGATGTATGGAGGCGGCCCCTCCGGTGAGGGTGGTTCTTTTGGTTTATCTTATGGCACAGCTACCGGTTTAGGCCAATCAAGCGGTGGTTTGCTGGCAAAGGTGCAAGAAAAATTTGCGGGTAGCGAGTCAGGTGAATCCGGCGCGGCTGTTTCTGACAACGCGCAGAATTTGAAAACCGATCGCATGATTATCAAAACCGGTTCATTGGCAATGGTGGTTAAAGATGTAAAATCCGGCATAGCCGCTATTACGCAATACGCGGAAAAGAACGGCGGTTTTGTGGTTTCCAGCAATGTTAACAAACAAGGCGTCGCGCCTTATGGGGAAATAACTATCAGGATTCCATCAAAACTTTTTGATAAAGGCGTGGCGGATTTAAAGAGTATGGGGCAGGTGGAGAGCGAGCAGGTGAATGGGCAGGATGTTACCGAAGAATATGTTGACTTAACCGCGCAGTTGAAAAACCTCCGCGCGGCTGAAGAACAGTTTTTAGTAATCATGAGACAGGCAACGCAAATTAATGACATTTTGGCAGTGCAGAGAGAATTGACAAATATTCGCGGGCAGGTAGAACGGATACAAGGTCAGATGAAATATCTTGAACAAAGCGCTAAACTTTCCACTATTAGCGCGTATTTATCCACTGACCCGGATGTTTTGCCGGCGGTTGACCAACAAGATAAATGGAAGCCGTGGGGGCAAGTAAAATCCGCGGCCCGCAGTTTGTTATCCGTTGGCAAGGGTTTGGCCAATTTCGTTATTTGGTTAATCATCTACATTCCGCTGTGGTTGGTAATCGGTTTGGCGGTGTGGGGGATTGTGAAAGGTATCAGGTGGGCGAGAGGGAGGAGAATTTAACTAT
>JACRPD010000054.1 GCA_016214105.1 Candidatus Magasanikiibacteriota bacterium | reverse complement strand
TCATAATGATAGTCATAGTAACCTTCAGTATGAACGATTCCGCGCCTCTGCTCAATGGGCCCTTCGGGCTCATTTTGCATTGGAACGGGCAGCTATTTAGGGCTCATGTTGTATTGTACAAGACTAGCACTGGACATGGGATATTATTAGTGGTAGAATAGGCAACAATTAGGCTGGCCATTCAGAGACAGCATATTCAAGCATCGGACGTCATCGTCTCCTTTCTCCATCTCCTCCTCCACCGCAGTTCTAACGTCGTACAGAAAGGCCCACAACATGCCACCCTAGCTCAATTGGCAGAGCAATGGTTTTGTAAACCATAGGTTATCGGTTCGATTCCGATGGGTGGCTCCAATATGCCAGAACTTCCGGAAGTGGAAACAATCCGCCAAGATTTGAGAAAAAAAATATTGAATAAAAAAATTATTGGCGTTAAAACGACGGTTAAGGCAAGATTGAATAAAAGCCGCGCCGCATTCGCGCGTTTTTTAATCGGCAAAAAACTTGTTGATATTGGCAGAGTCGGAAAGTTGCTGATTTTTGTTTTATCAGGAAAAGGTAATTATTTGTTGGTGCATTTAAAAATGACCGGCCAGTTAATTTATCGGCGAGGGAGAGAGGTGGTCGCCGGCGGCCATTCGGATTCAGGACAGGTTGAGTTGCCGGGGAATTACACCAGAGCCGAGTTTATTTTCGCGGACAAGAGCGTTTTGTATTTTAATGATTTGCGGCGGTTTGGTTATTTGCATTTGGTCGGCGAGAAAGAATTGGCAGAAATCAAATCAAAGTACGGGATTGAGCCGCTGACAAAAGATTTTACTTTTAAAAATTTTTTATCGCGGTTGCAAAATAAAAAAACCAGTATTAAGTCGGCATTATTAAATCAGAGTTTGTTCGCGGGCATTGGTAATATCTACGCTGATGAAAGCTGTTTTTTGGCTGGCATCAGGCCGGCAGTGAAAGTTTCCAAGCTGACAGGGGTGCAAGCCAACAAATTGTATCGTTCAATTGAGAGTGTTATTAGAAAATCAATTAACAAGCGCGGCACGACTTTCAGCAGTTATGTGGATAGCGATGGTCGGATTGGCGGATTCAAAAAGCTTTTGAATGTTTATGGCCGGGTCGGAGAGAAGTGCCGGCGCTGTAAGACGGTTATCAAGAAAATTAAGCTAAACGGCCGCGGCACGCATTTTTGTCCGGGTTGCCAGAAATGACTGTTGACATTGGCTGGCATATTATAGTATAATTTCTGCGCATTGCCGATGTAGCTCAGTTGGTAGAGCACTTCCATGGTAAGGAGGTGGTCAGCGGTTCAAATCCGCTCATCGGCTCACATTTTTAATTTTGATATTTTAATTTTAAATTATTTATATGCCATCAAAAGAACGGGAAAACATGATCAAGTTTGAGTGCAAGGAATGCAAGCGAACCAATTATTTCTCTCGCAAGAACAAGAAATTACTTAAAGAGCGGTTGGAGATTAACAAGTACTGCAAACACTGCAAAAAGCACACCTTGCATAAAGAGACGAAATAGCTTTTTTTGTAGCACCTCCACCACCACTTTGTATTTGGAGTCCATATATGTTATAATGGGCTCATATGAATTTTAAAGTTTGCTCTAAGTGTGGCGAAAGACAACGAACATCTTGTTTTAATTGGAAACACAAAAAGAAAAAAAGGAGACATTCTTTTTGTAAAACGTGTCATTCGGCGTATCGAAGAATGCACTATTTGGATAATAGAAAAAAGTATCTGATAAAAGCGCGGAAATGGAACAAGAAACAAACAGTGTTGTTAAGAAATTTAATTACAAAATACTTAACAATCCATCCTTGTGTGGATTGTGGCGAAACAGATTTGCGTGTATTGGATTTTGATCATGAAAATAAGAAAAGGATGGGAATTTGTCAGATGATACGGAACTGCTATTCCACAAGAGCTGTTATGCGTGAGATTGTTGTTTGTAAGATACGGTGCGCAAATTGTCACAGAATCAAGACATTTAAAGGGGGTAATTATTGGAAAGAAAAAATAGGCCCGTAGTTTCAATGGTAAAACATCGGTCTCCAAAACCGAGGTTCCCGGTTCGAATCCGGGCGGGCCTGCAATTATAGGCCGGTCTCCAACCCCGCCTCTCGCGAGAGGCGGGGCGATTCCTTCCGCCCGTGCCAGTTTTTAGATATTAAATCGCCTCCATAAGGCGATTTTTATGTTTTATTGTTTTTATGATATAATTAAAAAGTTGGAAATGCTAGAAATGCCTGGAAGGTTACGAAGCATTTTAAGCCTCTTAATCCTTTATTCTATGTCAAAACGCAACTTCGCGGTAATATTTTTGGCAATCGGTCTGGTGGTTTTAAGCGGTTGCAGTTTACAAAAAAAACCGATTGAGAAAATTAATACCGCTGGCGAAATATCTCAACCAAAAACTGGAGCTGACGCGGTAAAAATCGGCCATTTTGTATTTGAGCCAAAAGAAATTGTAGTTAATACCGGCGCGGCAGTGGTATGGACGCATGATGACAATGTGGCGCATTCAATCATATCACCAGGTTTGTTTGAAAGCGAGGTGTTGCAAAGAGGCGGTAAATTCAGTTTTAAATTTGATAAACCCGGAGAATATTCATATTACTGTGGGATTCATCCGTCAATGACAGGTAAAATTATTGTCAAATAATATGGATAAAATATTTAAACAAGCGCTGACGGTGGCAATCGTAACTGACGCCGTTGATTTTCTATTCCATTTTTTTCTGACACGGCCGATGGAATCATTGACTTATTTTGTGATTAAATTTTTATTGTCTTTTTTCGTAGCTGCGGCTTTGTTCAGTTTAAAATCTTGGCAAGCGCAAAGCAGTAAAAAATTGTCTATAGTAGTATTGTTTGGTTTGATTTTCAGCACTTTAATGAGCACATATTATCGGGCTTGGGAACTGGGCGAGGCGCGGGTGCCGTTTGGCTCACGCGCGCCGGATATTATCGGCATCGCGCGCGATAATCTATTTTTGTTCAGCGGCGCCTGGTGGCTCGGCCATGCTATGTTTTTTATCATCGGTGTTTTGGTCGCGCGGCGATTTGTTAAATCATAACACGTTTTCCGTTAATCTTGGATTTCGTCAAGCTTGACAGTCCCCCTGTTTTTTGCTATACTGGTGTATTCTATGACACAAATAAAGCATTGCCACAAATTTGCTTGCCATTTTGGCTAAGCAAAATTTCACTTCGCCAACACCGATCCAGCATCAGTGTATTCCGGTAGCTTTATCCGGCAAAGACATTGTCGGTATCGCGCAAACCGGTACCGGCAAGACTTTAGCTTTTGCTTTGCCGATGATTCAGAGACTCGCGGAACACGCTGGGCAAGGTTTGATTTTATTGCCAACCAGAGAATTGGCTCTGCAGGTTGATGAGGTCTTGCAAAGAATCGGCCGGTCAATCGGCCTTAAAACCGCGGTGATTATCGGCGGCGCTTCTTCACACCAGCAAATCCAGTCATTGCGCCGCAATCCACACATTATCGTCTCCACGCCGGGTCGGCTGATGGATCATTTGGAGCAAAAAAATATTTTTTTAAACAATATAAAAATTGTGGTATTGGATGAGGCCGATCGAATGCTGGATATTGGTTTTATGCCGCAGATAAAAAAGATTTTAAATTGGATTCCGCGCGAACATCAAACACTGATGTTTTCCGCCACCATGCCGCAGGCCATCGCGGAGATTGCGTCGCGCTACATGAAATTGCCGTTGCGTATAGAAGTCGCGCCTTCCGGCACGGCCGCGAAAAATGTTGAGCAAGAATTGTTTATTGTTCCCAAAGACGCGAAAATTCAACTTCTGGACAAAGTTTTATCCGACACAACCGGCACAGTTTTAGTTTTTTCTCGCACCAAACACGGCGCGAAAAAAATCACCATGAATGTACGAGCGATGGGGCACACGGTCGCGGAGATTCACTCCAACAAATCATTGGCGCAAAGAAAATTGGCCATGGCCGGATTCAAATCCGGGAGATTCCGCGTGTTGGTCGCGACTGACATCGCTTCCCGCGGCATTGACGTGAATGATATCGCGTTGGTTATAAATTATGATCTGCCGGATAATTCGGAAGATTACGTGCATCGCATCGGACGAACCGGTCGAGCCGAGAAATTCGGCAAAGCCGTGTCATTCGTCACTCCCGAGGAACGCGGAGATATTAGGCAGATTGAGCGGTTAATTAAAAAATCAATCAAAGTTCTTGCTTTGCCGGTATTGCCTCCGCGCCGCGCTGCTATCGCGGAAGTCAGAGAATTCCGCGGCAACGGACAGCGTCGCCAATCTTATGGCGGCAAGCCATTCCGCGGCGGCAATAGAAATTTTCGTCGGCGTTAAATTTTAAAATAAATCAAAACAGCCCATCGCGGCTGTTTTGTGTTAGTCATTGACTTTTTTGCGGTAGAAGTATATTATGTTCCACATCATCACGCCGAAGGTCGGCGGGGTGGTACAATCAACCAATGTGGAGGTGCTGTAGATGGACTTTGAACTGAAGGAGGGTGCTGTTGTCGTGGTTCCAAATGGTCGCCTGTTCGTGACCTTGGCCAGAAGGCCAGCCGCGGAGGACGGAGAAACTCCGTGGATCGCGCGACTGCGTCAGAACGGCAACGTCTTCGCTTTCCGCACAGAGGACGACATCGTAGAGGAGCCTCGCCGCGACGTGCCGACCGGCGGAAGGATAGCATTCATCCCTGCTGGTGTCAGGGCCGGCGACAAGCTCGTGGTCCGCTGGATCGCGCCCAAGTGCGTTTGCTTCGGTCGCGTTGACGCGGTCAAGCAACCGATTGCGTCCACGCAACCGGTTCCGCCCCCCTACGCCACGGCCTGATTTCCATCACAAGCGTCCTTTCTGGGGTCTGTCATCAGCTTGCCTGATAGACAGATCCCAAACCAATGTTTTTCCTGTTCATAGCAGGATTTTTTTGTTATAATACTTAACAACTAACTGCGCGTTTCGTTTGTTCGTTGCTAGTTGTTAATTATTACTTGTTAATTTTTCTATGTTCAAGTCAAAGTATCTATTAGTTTTTCTCAGCGGCATTTTTTTGATTCTGCCAGTCGCGGTATCTTTAGCTGGCGTGGCGGAAGATGAAGTGATTAGAGAATTTTCGACCAACATCAAAATCAATCAAGATTCAAGTTTATCAATTACCGAAACCATTGCTTATGATTTTGGTTCAAACAGCAAGCACGGCGTTTTCCGCGATATTCCGCTATCTTCAATTCAAGACGGGAAAGAGCACAAAATAAAAATTAAAAATGTTTCCGTGGTTGATGAAAATAATAAACCATATAATTTTGAACAGTTAAAAATTGATGGAGATAAAATGCGGATTAAAATAGGCGACGGCGATAAACTGGTGACCGGCGCGAAAACTTACAAAATCAACTATTTAGTTAAAGGCGCGGTTTTGTTTTTAGACGACAGAGACGAAATCTATTGGAACGCGACCGGAAACGAATGGGCGGTTCCGATTATGAATTCTTTTTCCACCATTGTCTTGCCAACACCATTGCCGGAAGCGGATATTAGGTTTGATTGCTACACGGGCAAGTCCGGCGTTGCGGGCAAGTGCGAATTTAAGGAATTACAAAAAAACAAAATCGGTTTGGTTGGCGCGGTTAAGTTCAGCCAGAGCGGATTGTCAGCGCAATCCGGTTTGACTGTGGCGGTTGGCTTGCCAGTCGGCACAGTGGATAAGCCGGCTTGGTATGCGAGGTTTTTTGATTTTATTGTTGGCAATTTGGCGTTGTTTTTGCCATTTTTTGTTTTGGCAATATGTTATTCAATCTGGAAAAAGAAGGGCCGCGATCCTAAGGGCGCTGGCACAATCATTACTCAATTTGACGCGCCGGACAAACTTACTCCATTGGAAGTTGGTATTTTAGCCGATTATCAGGCCAATGATCGCGAGCTGGCCGGCGAATTAATTTACTTGGCCACTCGCGGTTATATCAAGATTAAACAAATTCCCGAGTTTGATTATGAATTGGAGAGAATCAAGAAAAACGACGAGAGGCTGGTGGATTTTCAAAAAATATTATTGGACAAACTGTTCGGTTCAGATGATAAAAAAATAATTTCCAAACTAAAATATAAATTTGGGGAAGCGTGGGGAGAAGCGATGGACAAATGCAATCAAGGATTGGTTGAGAAAAAACATTTTCCGGAAAATCCGTTAAAGTTGAGGAATATTTTTTATGCTATCGGCGGTATTTTATCTTTTATATTGTTCGTGGTTTTGATTTTCGGCAATGTTAAATTTAATGTCGGGGCCATTGAGATTATTTCGGCGATAGTTTCCGTTGCCATCATATTTATTTTTGGCCATATAATGCCGACCCGGACGGAAAGCGGCCAGCGCGCAAAAGTACATATTGAAGGATTAAAAATATATTTGAATGTCGCGGAGAAAGATCGTTTGAATTTTCACAATGCCCCTGAAAAGAAGCCGGAACATTTTGAGGCGCTTCTGCCTTTCGCGATTGTTTTGGGAGTGGAAAAGAAATGGGCCGGACAGTTTGATGATATTGTGATGTCTCAACGAGATTGGTACGCCGGCTCTCGGACCGGGGCTTTTTCCGCTTCGGTTTTGGTTAATGATTTGGGACGATTTCGTTCAACCGGCCTCGCGAGCGCCGTAAGCGCGGAACCGAACTCAAGATCAGGAAGTCATGGCGGTTCATCAGGCGGAGGTTATTCTGGCGGCGGATCCGGCGGTGGTGGGGGAGGAAGTTGGTAAAGTATTTGTCTAAAATGCATTGACCGCCCGATGTTGCAGGGCGGTCTTGGTTTACTTGGATCCCTTTGTTGACCCGGACGGGTCATGAAGAGAATCGAGGATGGCGCGGCTGGTGAGGCGGATGCCGGATTGGTGCATTTCCCTTGAGAGCAAGGTGACGAAGATCGCCGCGTTTGCTAACAGAATGTCCAGCAAGAAGAGGCATCTGCTCGCGGTATTTTTGAAGTGGGAGAAGCCGGGCGATAGTGTGGCGATGAGAGATAGGAAAGAAAGAACGATGATGATGGTCGCGATGAGGATGGTGAGCGAGGGCTGGAACCGCTCTAGCACGCGCTCTTTGGAAACGTTCAAGTGTCCTCTTTTAATCCATCTGTGTGGATTTGCTTGGCATTTTAAACAAGATTTCTGTTATTGTCAAGACCTTCAAAATGAGATAGAATGTAAGTATTATGCCACTCAAATCAGCCTTAAAAAATATCTTGCCAAAAAAACTCCGCAATTTGCGCCACCTGTTTTACGCGTGGTACGGGGCAATGAAGTATCATCATCCGTCGGAAGAGATGTTGGTGATCGGCGTTACCGGCACAAGCGGAAAATCAAGCGTGATTCACTTCCTTCGCCAGATGTTGGAATCTGCCGGTTACAAAGTCGGTTCATTGTCAACCGTGGATTTTTATATTGCCGGCGAGCAGAAGTTGAATGATAAAAAAATGACGATGTTGGGTAAGATGGAAATCCAGCGCTATCTGCGCTTGATGGCGGACGCCGGTTGTCAGGTCGCGATTGTTGAAACCACTTCCGAGGGTTATCTGCAATACCGCAACAGATTTATTAATTACGACATGATGATTTTAACTAATTTATATCCCGAACACATAGAAGCTCACGGAGGGTTTGAGAATTACAAGAAGGCGAAGCTGGGAATTTTTGAATATGTCGGGAGTCAAAAGTCCATAAAGTCTTTAAAGTCCATAAAGTCAGGACATAAGACGTATGAAAAAATTAATAAAGTAGGTATCGTTAATGGCAACAGTCAATATGTTGAAGAATTTTTGAAATTAAATTTTGACGAGTTTATAGTTTTTGGTAGATCTGACGCTAAGTCCTATGTCATAAGTCATAAGTCTTCTATTACCGCTGAAAATATAATCGTAAGTAAAGATGGTCTGACATTCAAAGTGGGTGAAAGGGCATTCATCCCCCATCTCTTCGGCGAACACAATGTCATGAATATTATGGCGGCAATCAGCGTCTTGCGCGCGTTGGATGTGAGCTGGTCAGTGATAGAAAAAGCGGTAAATGATTTACAGGCGCCGCCCGGACGGATTGAGTTTATTCATCCTTCGACTCCCTCTGGTCGCTCAGGACGAGCAAGCTCGGAAGATTTTAAGGTAATTGTTGATTACGCTTTTGAGCCGGTGGCTTTGGCCGCGTTGTATCAAGTCGCTGATTTATTAAAACCCATTCGGCATGCTCATGGTAAACCAGCGCGAGTTATCCATGTCTGCGGATCAACAGGAGGCGGACGCGATAAAGCGAGACGGATGCCGATTGGCAGGTTGGTGGGGGAGAAAGCGGATATTTTTATTGTCACTGACGAAGACCCGTACGATGAAGATCCGATGGAAATAATTAAAACCGTTTCCGCTGGCGCGCAAGAAGTTGGTAAAAAATTAGGAAAAGATTTGTTTGAAGTTTTAAACCGGCGCGAGGCGATTAAAAAGGCGATAGAAATGGCGAAAGCGAGGGATTTGGTTTTAATTACCGGCAAAGGGTCGGAGCAGGCGATGTGTGTGGGGGGTGGTCGAATGATTCCGTGGGACGACCGCCAAATTGTACGTGAGTTTCTGTGAGCTTTTATTTATGGGCATTGAGAAGCAGATAAAGCTGAAGGACAGGGAAAAAATTATTACTGTCGTTAGCCGCTACGGTCCGACTTTTTTTTGGTCGTGGATTTTGATTTTCGTCCTGTTTGTCACCCCGTTCTTTTTCATGTTTTGGCTCTTTAATCATGGTTGGTGGGGGCAGGTTTTGTTTTTTTTGCCGGTAGCCATTGGTATTTTTGTTTTTATCAGGACGATTTTTATTTGGAAAAAAAATGTTTTGATTATTACAACCGACCGCATCGTGGATATTGACCAACGCGGTTTTTTTGATAAAGAAGTTTCCGATGTGCCTTATAGCCAGATTGAAGACGTGTCCGGCAGAATCAAAGGTTTTTTTGGCACGATTTTTCGTTATGGCAGTTTGCAAATCCAAACCGGCAATGGCAAAGTTCAAATTGTGATTGACAAAATCAAACAGCCGGTTTATTTACAGCAGGAAATTAATGAGTTGCGAGAACGATTGTTGCGAAAATATTAACGAGATATTAAAAAAATATAACAAAATTGTTGAATTAGTGGTATAATAAAGTTATGCAGCGTGAAAAACATGGTTTCCTAAAGCGTTTTTTTGGATCACGCCTATTTTTGCTAATAGCGCTGATTTTGGCTATTTTAGTCGCGATTGGCTATGGACGGGCTTATTATCAAGATTATAAAATCCGGCAGGAAATCGACGCTTTGCAAGATGAAGTCAAACGGCTTGAGCACAAAAAACTTGAATCAATGGAGATTTTGAAGTATGTTACCTCCGACGCTTTTGTGGAGGAAAAGGCGCGCACCGAGTTGAATTTGAAAAAACCGGGCGAAAATGTTATGGTGGTAACAAATCCGGAGGTGGAGACACCCCCTCTCCTCACAGGAGAGGGTAGCCTGCCCGCAATGCCACGCATAGCGTCGCAGGCGGGCGGTGAGGTCTCGCCCCTCTTGAGTAATCCTATCAAATGGTGGTATTATTTTACGAGGCGGCAATTACCGGCGAGCGATTGATTACCACACCACTATATCACGCCACCACTACATCACCACAACAATTTAGCAATTTAATAATTTAACACTTAAATATTTTCTATGGACGAGCAAAACAATCAACAAAAATTAACTAACGCGCAAATTTTTGGCTTAGGGATTTTAAGTATTGTAGTGGTCGGGGCATTGGTATTTTTAGGTTGGGTGAAGTATTCAACCAAACAATTATCGGAGAATAAGGCAGTATTAACAACAGCAAAATTTTTACAGTTGCCGGCAGCGAAAATAAATGGTCTCAAAGTTACCTACGTGGATTATATGGATGATTTAGGTACGATAAAAAAATTCTACGCCAGCCAAAGCGGAGCGCCTGAAACTACCGAAGAGCAAAAATCAGATCAAGTTATCAGCCGATTAATGGCTAACGCGATGATTGCCGATTTGGCAAAAAAATTAAAAGTAACGGTTGAAGATTCTGATATAGAGGAAATGAAAGCCAGGACAATCGGCCAGCTTGGTTCGGATGAGGATGCGGAGAAAGAATTGAGTGAGAAATACGGTTGGACTTTGGCAAAATATATAGATAAAGTGATTAAGCCGTTGGTTTTGGAGCAAAAAACTCAGAAAGCGTTTTCGGAAAGCACAGACGAAGCATACGCGAAATTTACCGTTCCGGAAGTCAGAGCCAGCCAGATTTTGTTTAAAGTTGAAAACGCCAAAGACGACGCTCAAATTAAAAAACAGGCGGAAGGTGTGTTAAAAAGAATTAAGGCTGGCGAGGATTTTGCCAAACTCGCGGCCGAGTTTGGCACTGACGGCACGAAAGACACGGGTGGAGATTTGGGTTGGTTCGGCAAAGGCGCGATGGTACCGGAGTTTGAGGCGGCAGTGTTTGCTTTAGAAAAGGGTCAGTTGGGCGAGAATTTGGTTAAGACCCAATTCGGTTATCACATTGTAAAAGTTGATGACAAAAGAACCACTCCGGATTTTGTCGCTTTTATGGATGACATCATCAAAAATGCCAAAGTAAAATTTTATATTCCGATTCATAATCCGTTTGCGGCGATTGAGTCAGCACAATAGAGAATAGAATAGACCCCTCTCCTTACCAAGGAGAGGGGCGAGGGGTGAGGTGGTTTGTCTGCGGAATTAGTACAGTGGTAGTATACCGGCTTCCCAAGCCGGGGATGCGGGTTCGATTCCCGTATTCCGCTCAATTTATGTCAAACGTATGAATATTGTAAAAGAGGTGGCAGAGAAATTTATTGATTGGACAAAAATAAAAATTAAAATTCATTTTTCAGAAAAAGATTTCATGGTCAAGGAAAAACAGATTTGGTGGGCTAGTATTGGTCAAAATGTAGGCGTGGAACAAAATGGTAAGAATTGTAATTTTGAACGGCCGGTGTTAGTCTTTAAAAGATTTAATGATGAGCAATTCTGGGCATTGCCAATTACGAGCAAGGTCAAAATTGGCAAGTACTATTATATTTTTACACAAAATAATGAACAATATGCAATCAGCCTTTCGCAATTAAGAGTTATGAGCAGAAAAAGGTTGTTGCGTTATTTGGGTGATATCGGGGAGGCTGATTATTTAAAGATCAAAGACGAGATTTTGAAAATTATCAAATAAAAAACGAAACCCCCCTTTCGGGAGGAATCTCGGGTCTCTTACAGTAAGAACCGTAAGAGCAATAATGTATTTAAAGTATACCACCCTTAAGTGTCTTTGTCAAA
>JACRPD010000053.1:1988-5790 GCA_016214105.1 Candidatus Magasanikiibacteriota bacterium | reverse complement strand
CTTTTGTATGTCCAATGTTTTCCATATTAATTAACTTTGTGTCTTATTCTTAACAGTCAATAAAGTAAGAATTCTGGCAATGGCTTTCCGGCATTTTGGAATCGCCTTCACATTTTTCAGCTGTTTTTCCGACGCTTTAAAACGGAGCTCTCTCAACTCATCACGCTGTTCCGCCAACAGCTCGCGCAATTCTTTCTCGCTTTTATTTTTTAAATCAGCAAATTCCATATCATTTATATTTTTTTGATAAATCTGGATTTCACCGGCAATTTATGCGCTCCGGCTTCCAACGCTTCGCGCGCCGATTCTTCGCTGATGCCGCCCATCTCAAACATCACTGTGCCGGGGCGAACCGTAGCCGCGTAATAATCCGGCGAACCTTTGCCGCCGCCCATCGGCACTTCGCTGCCTTTTTTTGTAACCGGACGATCAGGAAAAATTCTAATCCAAATCTTGCCGCCGCGGCGGATATAACGGGTTAAAACGCGGCGCACCGCTTCAATCTGGCGGGAGCTTATCCAGGCGTATTCCTCGGCAATTAAACCAAAACCGCCAAAAGCAATGTGCGTCAAACGAGTTGCCACCCCGAGATTGCGGCGGCCCGGTTTATGCCATTTTCTGTGTTTTACTTTCTTCGGTAATAACATACCCGCGAATTTTTAAATTGATTTTTTATTTTTTATTCCCACCGGTCTGACGCCGGCTTCTCTGCCCAATGGTTTTTCCGTGGTCTTTTTTTCTTCAGCCGCCTCTAATTCCGCGAATTTGTCTTTGCGGCCGAATACTTTGCCGTGACAAACCCAAACTTTAATGCCGATTTTTCCGTAAATCGTGTGAGCTTCAACCAGAGCGTAATCAACATCGCTGCGCAAAGTTATCAAAGGCACGGTGCCGGCCGCCAATTTCTCGCGGCGCGCGATTTCCACGCCGTTCAATCTGCCGGCCATGGCGATTTTTACGCCCTTGGCTCCGGCTTTCATCACCCGCTCAATCGCCTGCTTCATCACGCGGCGGAAAGGAATACGGCGTTCAATTTCCGCGACCATTGACTGCCCCACTACTTGCGCTGATACTGCCGGATTTCTTATTTCTTTAATGCTCAATTTGGCTTTTAGCGACATCTGCAAAAACTTCCGCTCAATCATTTTGCGCAAATCATCAATACCCTGCCCGCCGCGGCCGATAACCATGCCTGGTTTCGCGGCTAAAATCGTTATGCGCACTTCTTTCGGACCGCGCTCAATGCCGATAGCGTCAACATGCGCTTCTTTAAATTTTTCAAATAAAAATTCGCGGATTTTTATGTCCTGTTCAACTTGCTTCGCGTAATTTCTGCCGGCGCACCACTTAGAATCCCAGGTGTAAATTACTTGCATGCGATGAATTGTCGGTTGAACTTTGTGACCCATATTTTTAAAACCCTAAATACTAAACTCTAAATTCTAAATTATTTTTTGTTATCTTTTGTTCGTCTTTCTTCTCTTTCTTATCTTTAATTTCGCCGGTAAGAGTCAAAACAATGTGCGCGGTGCGTTTGCGGATTGGCGTAGCGCGGCCCATGGCGCGAGGCATCCACCGATAAAGCGTCGGTCCGCCGTCAACGGTTATTTGTTTAATCATTAAACCTGCTTCATCGGATTCATAATTGTGCTTGGCGTTGGCGATCGCGGATTGCAATAGCTTCAATAACGGCCTGGACGCTGTCCGACGGCTTTGCTCCAACTGGACGATGGCCTCAGTCGCGCTTTTGCCGATTAACAAATCAGCCAAAATTCTAACCTTGCGCGGGGCCATTCGTAAATATCTCAATTGTGCTTTCATTTCAACTTTCGCCATATTTCAAATCACTTTGTTTTAACGGCCGGCTTAGCGGCGGCTGCTGGCGCTGATGCGGCCGGAGCTGCTATTGCCGCTCCCTCTTTGGCCTGTTCTTTCGCCATCTTGCCGCCATGAACGATAAACTTGCGGGTTGGAGAAAACTCTCCTAATTTGTGCCCGACCTTGTTCTCTTCAATGAATACATCCAAAAAATTCTTGCCATTATGCACTTGAAAAGTCAACCCGATCATATCCGGAGTTATCGTGCAAGCTCTTGACCAAGTCTTAATCGGCTTGTGGCTTTTCTCGGCTTTCGCTTTCATCACCTTGCTCAACACGTTCGGGTCAACGAAAGGCCCCTTTTTCAAACTTCTTGGCATAAAAAATTATTTCTTTTTTCTTTTTTGTAAAACAAATTTATCGCTCCATTTTTCCGGTTTTCTGGTCTTCACGCCTCTGGCTTTTTTGCCCCACATTGTCTTCGGACCGCCTTTCAGGCCAATCGGGCTGTGGCCTTCGCCGCCGCCATGCGGATGATCAACCGGATTCATGTTCTTACCTTTGACTGTCGGCCTGATGCCGCGTTTTCTAATGCGTCCGGCCTTGCCCCAACGAATTAAGTTGTAATCCGGGTTGCTTACCTGTCCAATCGTCGCTAAACAATTTTTTTGCACCATTCTGACTTCGCCTGACGGCAATTTAAGCTGGGCGTAATCTCCCTCTACCACTTGGAACTGCGCGCCATTGCCGGCGCCGCGCACGATTTGTCCGCCCTTTCCCGGAGTCAATTCAACATTATAAACAAATAACCCGACCGGAATTTCTTCCAACGGCATGCGGTTGCCGATTTTTGCTTCAATTTTTTTCTGGCTGGACATTATTTTCTCTCCGATTTTAATTCCTTGCGGGGCTAAAAGATAGCTTTTTTTCTTGTCAGCGTATTCAACCAGCATAATTCTCGCGTTGCGATTCGGATCATATTCAATCGCTTTCACTTCCGCCGACAAGTCAAACGCGTGCTGTTTAAAATCAATCAAACGGTACAAACGTTTAACGCCTCCGCCTTGATGGCGCACCGTAATTTTCCCAGTATTATTGCGGCCGGATTTTCTTTGCAAATTCACCACCAATGATTTTTCCGGTTCGGTTTTGGTAATATCAGAAAAATCCTGAACACTTGATTTGCGTCTGGCCGCGGTCGTTGGTTTGTATATTTTGATCGGCATATTTTTTAAACACCTTCGTGCGTACTGATTGTTTGGCCTTTTCTTAAAGTAACCAACGCTTTTCTCCAGTCGCCGCGCCGTCCCACAGAACGGCCGTGGCGCGCGATTTTTCCTTCCACATTTATCATTCTAACTCTGTCCGGGGACACTCCATAAACATCTTTAATTGCTTGTCTAACCGCGTCTTTTGTTGCCTTGCGATTAACCACAAAGGTATAAACACTGTTCGCTTCCGCCACCGCCGCCTTCTCGCTTACTAACGGATGGACTAAAACTTTGTGGGCATTGCTGTGCGATAAATTTTTCTTCGTTTTGTTTTCTTCTTTTTTCTTCTCCTCTTTCTTTTCTTCTTTAATTTTAATTTCTTTTTCAACCTTAACCTGCGGCTTGTTAAGTCCAAACCATATTTTTTTATTCTTCTTTGTAAACTTATCTAAAAATCCCATATTACGCTAATCTTTTTTCTAATTGTTCAATACCCTTCTTAGTCACAATTATATACTGATGATTGAGCAGGTCTTTTACGCTCGCGTCTTTCGCCATTTTCAAATCAACTTTGGTTAAATTGCGCGCCGATTGAACGAGTTTTTCATCTTTCTTCGGCATCAACCAAAGGGTTGACCGGCCAAAGCCGGGTAAAATTTGGCGTAAATTCGCCACCGCTTTAGTTTTACCGTCAGAAACAAAATCTTCCAACACCACCAGCTTGTTGTCAAACACCTTGTCTGACAAACACATCTTTGTCGCCAATTGGTTCA
>JACRPD010000053.1:0-1976 GCA_016214105.1 Candidatus Magasanikiibacteriota bacterium | reverse complement strand
GGTTCATTTTTTTATTGATTTTTTGTTTGAAATTACGCGTCTTAAGCGGACCAAAAGTGACGCCGCCGCCTTTCCATAATGGCGAACGGATTGAACCGTGTCGAGCGCGTCCGGTGCCTTTTTGTTTCCATGGTTTTTTGCCGCCGCCGCGCACCTCGCCTTTGTTTTTTGTATGAGCCCATGGTTCGCGCGCGTTAGCCATCAAGGCCGTAAAGACCTGGTGCACAACTGATTTTTTCGGCTTAATTCCAAAAACACCCTCTGATAATTCCAGTTCTCCCGCTTCGGCTCCAGTCTGATTGTAAATCTTTATCTTTAACATAATTAATTCAAGATACTAATATACGAATCTTACCAATGATACTAATGGTATACTAATATTTTTTGCCAAAGGGTATTGGTATAGCATTAGTATAATTAGTACACTTAGTATATTGGTATGTTAAACTTCTATTTTGCCTTCATTAGTAGAAATCAACACAATGCTGTTGCGCGCGCCTGGCAAGGCGCCTTTAATCAACATTTCATTGTTATCCGGATTAACGCCAATCACTTCCAAATTTTTAACTGTAATACGAGCGTCTCCCATGTGGCCGGCCATGCGCATGCCTTTGAAAACCCTTTGCACGCCGCCGGCGCCAATACTGCCCGGAGCGCGCGAGTTGTCCTTATGGCCGTGCGTAGCCGGACCGCCGTGAAAACCGTGGCGCTTGACCACGCCCGGAAAACCCTTGCCTTTTGATGTGCCGATAACCTGCACTTTTTCTCCGGTTTTAAAAATTTTTGCCGTAAAAACATCGCCGCGTTTTAATTCCGAATCTTCGTTCACGCGCTGATCGCGCAGTACTCTCACGGTCATTGTTTCGTCATTTTTAACATTGATATCCTTCAAATGGCCTAAGGCCGGTTTATTCAAACGAAAACGTTTTTGCGCGCCAAAACCGATTTGCACGGCAGAAACTCCGTCTTTCCCAGCGGTTTTTATCTGTGTTACAACACAAGGACCGGCTTCCACCTTCGTTACCGGCACCACCGTTCCATCTTCCTTAAAAACCTGCAACATGTTCAATTTTCTCCCTAAAATAAATTTCATATTTCTCTCGCTCTGCGTTGCTAATAAAAAACTAGAAGCCCAGAACACTAATTCATCTTATGGGTATTGCGCCCAGGTTTTGATTCGTGTCCACGGCTTCTAGCCATTTTTGGCTAAATTAATTGGATTTTCGACCTGCCTTATTTTATTCAAATTACAAACAAATGTCAATAGCTTGACTGTGTATAATTATTTATCTGCGCAAACAACAGGTCAGCTCATTTTGATCTCAATATCAACCCCGGCCGGCAGATTCAGGTTCATCAAAGCGTCAATCACGCGCGGATTCGGGTTCAAAATATCAAGCAAGCGCTTATGAACGCGCATTTCATACTGTTCTGACGCGGTCTTGTGGACAAAAGTGGAACGGCCAACGCTGTATTTGTTTATCTCGGTCGGCAATGGCACCGGCCCGACAACCTTGGCGCTGTTGCGTTCAGCCGTATCAATTATAGTCTTCGCGGCTTTATCCACTATTTTGTTGTCGTATGCTTTGATTTTAACCCGTATTTTCTGGCTAACCTCTTTTTCTCCCTCTTTTTTCTTTTCCTCTTTCTCTGCGGTTTTCACTGTCATAAATTAAAGAACATTTATTATAGAAAGGGGCCGCCCCTTTTCCTTGAGACGACCCCTATCTTAATTTCAGTTAATAATTTTGGTTACCGCCCCGGCGCCGACAGTTCGGCCGCCTTCGCGAATAGCGAAACGCATCTGCTCTTCCATCGCCACTGGTGTGATCAATTTAATCTTAATCTCAACCGTGTCGCCCGGCATAACCATCTCGGTTCCGGCCGGCAAAGTAACGTCGCCGGTAACATCAGTGGTTCTGATGTAAAATTGCGGTTTATAGCCATTGAAGAATGGTTTGTGACGTCCGCCTTCT
>JACRPD010000044.1 GCA_016214105.1 Candidatus Magasanikiibacteriota bacterium | reverse complement strand
ATACGCGCGCGCCAAGCTGGAAGGGTTTGTTTTTTAAATATTACGGTAAATTCTGGATGCCGCGTATTTTGCGCTCGGCTGATAAATTAATTACTAGCTCATTTGATTATCTGGAAAATAGCGACGCGGGATTTTTATACAAAGAAAATCCGGATAAATGGTTGGAATTGCCGTTTGGCGTTGATTTGGAAAAATTTAAGCCGCGCGAGCGTCCCGAAGCGTTATTAAAAAAACACCAGTTATCACCAGATTCCCCAATCATTTTGTTCGTGGGAGCGATGGATGCGGCGCATTATTTCAAGGGCGTTTCGGTTTTGCTCACCGCGTTGCGGTTTTTGAAAGACAATAACACGCCGGTTCAGTGCGTTTTTGTTGGAGAGGGGAGTTTGCGTGAGGATTTTGAAACCCAAGCTAAATTTTCCGGTTTGGAAAAATTTGTAAAATTTGTTGGCAAAGTTTCTGATGAAGAACTGCCATATTATTATAATCTTGCCGATTTGTTCGTTTTACCGTCGATCAATCAGGGTGAGGCGTTCGGAATGGTATTGTTAGAAGCGATGGCCAGCGGGGTGCCGGCGGTGGCGACTGATTTGCCGGGCGTTAGAACCGTGGCGCAGGATGCCGGAGTGGTCGTCAAGCCGAATGATCCGGGAGAATTAGCAAACGCGATTTCCGGATATTTTTCCAATCAAGAGGGGATACCTGAATGGCAGGCAAAAGCGCGGCAAGTGGCGGAGGAGAAATATGATTGGGGAAAGATTGTCAGCAAGTTGTCGGATGTGTATGAGGGGTTTGCTGGGAAGTGAGAGGTTTGGTAGAATGACTCTAATTGTTAAATTGTCCCGCCACGGCGGGACCCCGCCTCATGGCGGTGGTTAAATTGTTTTTGTGATGAGGTGACGTAGCGGTAAGGTAAAAAATTTTAGTTTTAATTTTTAACGTATGGAACAGGAAAAGAAAAGTTTTTTTGATCTCATGAGCCCAAAACAAACTTTCATAGTCGGAGGAGTGGCGGGGTTTTTGGTTTTGTGCGCGATCGGGTTTTTTATTCTGCTTGGCTTGATGTTTAAAGGCGGATTGAATTTTGGCGGCGCAGATTCCGCGGCTGCGCTTGATTTTGAGGCGCCGAAAAAATTCAGCGCTTGTTTGGACGAAGGACAGAAAGCCACAAAAGTGAAAACAGACGCGCAGTTGGGCGCTTCGCTTGGCGTTAGCGGAACACCTGCCACATTTGCCAATGGTTATTTGATTTCCGGAGCGTTGCCTTATGAAATGGTGAAGCAGGTGATTGACGCGCTGTTAGTCGGCAAAGAACCGAATCAAATGTTTGATTTTATGAAAGATGAAAAAGGCAATTTGGTGAAGAGAGCAAACATGCCTGAATTGCAAGACGCGATTTGGGTCGGAGATAAAGACGCTAAAATTACCTTAGTTGAATTTGCTGATTTTGAATGTCCATATTGTAGTAAGTTTGATAGTTCGGTGATGCAGGTGTTGGCAAATTATGGCGATAAAGTGAGATACACTTTCCGTCATTTTCCTCTATCCTTTCATGCTAACGCGCAAAAAGCCGGTGAAGCGTTTGAATGCGCGAAAGAGCAGGGTAAGACATGGGAGATGCATGACAAATTGTTCCGCTTATCAGATACTAAGACGATGAGTGTTGAGAACTACAAGAGAGCGGCGAGCGAGTTGGGATTGAAGTGATTCGTGTAATGAAACATGGAACATGGAAAATGGAACAAAGCGAACCACAAAACCAGAGAAGCCCTTGACAAGAGGGCTTTTTTGTGATATAATTATTTGTTATTGTTTCCGCCCGAGGCGGATCAGCCTTTTTTGGCTGACTTTACAATAGAATATGGTTTTATTGCCAATTCAAGCGGTTTTTGGGGAATCGTTTGATTTTGGCTGAACAATACGTTCTGGTTCTGGGACAATAGCGCGCGGGTGGTCCGTGCGTTGCTGGACTTCAGGAAAGGATATAGTACAGTGGAAAAGCAGACGAGAGCCATGATCGCCGGCGTGGTGGCGATGGCGCTGTTCGCGTTCTTGTGCGTGGTGCAGGGTGGGTGCTCGACCGAGGAGTGCGACTGCGATGATGCCGTCAGCGCCGCCATCAAGGCCGAGAGGGCCGCGGTAAATCTGGTCATCAAGGGTTTGCAGGAGCCAAGTACGTCGCCAGCGGCCACGGTGGCTGTTGTGCAAGAGGCTACAAAAAAGCCGAAGTGCAATGATCCACTCTGGCGCAGGAGTGCTGTCCAAGGAGGAGTTCTCCGAGCTCAATTGCGGGAAAGAAGAATCGCTCAACTGACGAAAGTCAGTCGAGGCGTTCATATACCAGTATCGGTCCCATGCCCCAACATGGCTGACCGATACACTCTATTGTTTGCAATGGATTTGTGAATAGCAGAGTGTAAACTCACCCCTGCCTGCAACGCTTGAGCATAGCAATGCGGGCAGGCCTCGCCCCTCTCCTTGTAAAGGAGAGGGGTTTCTGTTCGTGGAATTTTTTGGTATAATACCAATAGTAATAATTCATAATTCAACAAACACTATGGGCAAATTCAACAAAGGCCTGTTTTTCGGCGGATTGCTGGGCGCCGGATTGATGTGGCTCTCGGTCACTAAAAAAGGCAAGGAAGTCCGCGAGCAAATTTTGGACCACGCGGCCGTGGTTTATCCGAAAATAAAAGCGCAGGTGGTAGCTTCTGACCAGTACAAGAAACTTAACAAGAACCAGTATGTTAAGTTAGTTAAAGAATATGTTGATAAATACGCGATTGAGAATGGGCTGGCGGAAAGCGTGAAGAATATGGTGGTTAAAGTTGTGGCGGCGCAGTATGGGAAGTTGAAAGACTGATTTTTCAATTTGCTTTTTGAGTGGAAATTTGTTATACTATAGAGGAATTTTTCCATCTATCAAACGTTATTTTGGAAGCACTCTATGACTACCGGCGATTTTGTAAAGAAAAGAAAACATCTGTTTTGGTCAACGAAAAATTATGACGGCCTTTCCAACGGAGTAGTGGTAGAGGCTATTTTGAATTACGGCGACATGAAAGATGTGCGGGAGTTAATCGCTCTTTTGGGAATTAGAGAAGTCGCGAAGGTTTTTCGCGCGAACACCAATCGCGTCAGGATTAATTACCGCCCGGAGATTGTGAATTATTTTAGATTGTATTTTCAAAAATATGCGTAAAGAAATTTTCACCCACGCGCAATTGAAATTATTACCCACAGTCAAATTGTTCGCCAAAAAATTTGGTTTAGTGGGTGGCACGGCCATCGCGTTGCATCTTGGACATCGGGAATCTATTGATTTTGATCTGTTTCGTTTTGAAGAATTCAGTAATTATTCCATTAAAACGAAGATTGCGAAGCATCAGGCGATTGACACAATTCTCGTTAATAAGAAAGGCGAATACACATTTTTGATAGATGGAGTTAAGTTCACTTTTTTTCAATTTCCATACAAAATAAACTTTTCAGAATCATTTGAGAGTGTTTTGAAACTACCAGACATTCTTACTCTTGCCGCCATGAAAGCGTTCGCGCTCGGCCGTCGCGCCAAATGGAAGGATTACGTTGATTTGTATTTTATTTTGAAAACTAAGCACACCATTTCCGAAATAACGGCAAAAGGCCGGGAAATTTTTGGCAATGAATTTAATGAGAAAATTTTTCGAGTCCAACTTGCCTATTTTGTAGACATTGATTATTCCGAACAAATTATTTACAAAAAGGGGTTTTCAACTGCTGATGAAATAATCAAAAAAGCACTGGCGAGGTTCAGCCTTGATTGGTCGGGCTAGTGGGACTTGAACCCACGGCCTCATCGTCCCGAACGATGCGCGCTACCACCTGCGCTATAGCCCGTTGATTAACATAGTATTACAAAACTCTGGAAAAATCAAGCGGGTGTGCCTATACACTCGCCACTTCTTCTTCCGGCAAACGGAATAATCCTTCGTCAAGCCGGCGCTGGTCAAGATAATGTCCGACAAAACCGACACTGCGGCTTAAGACAAATAAGGCGTTGAAAAACTCTGATGCCACAAGTTCGGACAGCGCTGAATTGTCGTATCCCTCTTTTTCTTTTAACAAATCAAGCATTACCGCGGCAACCGCGCCGTCAACATTCAAAATTAAATTCGCTTTTTTTGCCAAAGTGATTTTTTCTATTTTCAACGCGAAGCCGGTGAAAGTTTTTTGACCGAGCGATTGGCTGAAATTTAAAATCATCTTCACGCGCGGATCAGGCTGATGCGAGCTATATTTTTTATGTCCGATTCCGGCAATGTGTTTTTGCGCGCTTGCGCGGTTTTCCACAAATACCGCCGGGTCGGTTTGTTCTCCCGCGCCCCTCAGCCAATTATTCGCCGCCTCGTTAATCGCTCCGCCAAAACGATCGCCGATAGTCAGCAAACCGGAACACAAACTTGATACCAAATCTTTGCCCGCGCGCGCCGCTATCATCGTATTGACCGCGCCGGATACGCATGGTCCGTGATCAGTTAATAATTTCAAAACCAATTCAGTAAAGTCAACCAGCTCTTTTGATTTTGGTTTGTGTCCGAGTAAAATGGAAATTATCATTTCCGGATAAGACATTTGTTCCGCGAGCTTGGTCAACTCCTCGTTAAGAATTGTCGGCGCGCCGTTTTTTTCACCCGATATCGCGCAGGTGAACAACGTGTGTTTGCGGTTTGACAGGTCTTCGTGTTTTCGTGTTTGGTTGTTGTCGTTCATAATATTATTTTTAATCAAATTTATAAATTCTTCGTAAGATTCGCCGACCAGCGCGCCGGCGTCGCGCAGGGCGATTTTTTTAGCCGCGGCGGTTTCCTCTCCTTTTTGCGCCAGCGCTTTGGCATGACCGAATTGAGGCGGTTCCGCGAACACGCTTGCCACACTGCCAGCAATGTAAGCGATTATTGGCTTGGTGATTTTTTTCTCTTTGATTAATTCCGCCAAGCGATATTCATCAGTTCCGCCCAATTCGCCGAAATATACTATTTGTTTTGTCTCCGCGTCTTGTTCCGCGGTTAAAAACGCTGATTCCGGAGTTAGAATCGGGAAACGATCGCCACCAAAAGCTAACGCGAAAGAAAGGCCGATGTTTTGATTGGCCAGCTGATTGATTAGTTCGTTTGTCATACCGCCGGACGAACACAACACTGCCGTATTTCCGGGCGTGAATAAACGCGCGGCAGTCAGCTGATTGTGTTCAATGCCGCCAATCGCTCCGAGTTTTAGCTTTCCTGGAATTAAAATTCCCACGCTGGCCGGTCCGATGATAAACAGATTTTTTTCTTTACCCTGAACTTGTTGAAGGGTTTTCCAAATCTCTATGGCGTGTTTTTCCGGCAGGTTCTCCGCGAAGATGACTCCGCCGCGCAGGTTTGGCAGGGCCGCGATTGTCTCGGGCGTGCTTGCTAACGCGCGGCGTCCGGATGACACATTGATAAATAGATCTATTTTCTCTTTTATTTTTGCCGGCATTAAATCAACTTTCGCGTAAACCGGAATCAGACATTCTTTTTTGCCCCAGAAAAATTTCTCCCATTTTCTGCCGGAGCCGATGATTGCCTTGGTTTGCGGAGCGGTTTTTCCGGATAGAAAATCAAAATCCAGCATTGATTGCAAAATTTGAGGATGCAAGCCAATCATGATGATATTGTGTTCAGTTTTTCTTAGATAACCAAGGTCCAGCATATGTGATAATACCGGTGTTGTCTGTCATTGCGAGCCTTCGCAGGCGAAGCAATCCACGTTCGCTAATCGTTGACGACTGGATTGCTTCACTTCGCTTCGCTCAGTGTAAACTTCCTCGCAATGACAGTGGCTACTTTTTTGTAGCCAGTTTTACTATTTCCTGTAATGGCAATTCCGATCCATGCACCGCGCCGCATAAATTATTTTTTTCCAAAAATTTTTTCATCATTTTCAGCCCCTCGGTTTGTCCCGGTCCGCCGCGGCGGACGAAAATTTTCACACCCAATTTATTTAACATATCTTTGTCTTCATCCAAAGCGCGGATAATCCCGCGGAAAGTGATACGCACGTCAGTAAAATTCGCCACGCCACCGCCGATAATAATATTTTTTTTGTCTGATTTAGAATTTTTTAACAATGATAAAACTTGTTTGGTATAAAAATAAGTTTCCTCTTCATTCGGATTCCCGCTGTATTCGCCGTAATTCGCCAGTTTATCCGCGTAACCGAGATTATATATTTCATCCGCGACCACCAAACTTCCGCCTCCGCCGGAGAGCAGGAGAAAAATCGCGCCATCCGGATTTATTACCGAAAGCGAGAATGACGCTTGGCTGTTTTTTTTCAATACCGCGACCGCGTTTTCCTGCGGAGTTTTTTTATTGTCCTCCACGATATCGGTTTCATTCCACGCGTGATTGGCAAAAAATTGTCCGGCGCTGTCCACTTGCGCGGCCAGGTCAAGAAAATACGGCCGGTTATTTAAAACGATGAGCGGGTTTATTTCTAAAAAAGAAAAATAACAATCGTCAAAGATTTGTTTTAACTTGGCTATTGTTTCCACATCTAATCCAATCTGTTCGGCTACTGCTTCGCATCCGGCGCTATCAAGCAAATATTTTTTTATCGCGCCGGCATTGTCTTCAATATCAACTCCGCCAGCTGTTGAAACGCTTGCGGTTATTCCCTCACGTTCCCGTTCCAGGCAAAGATATTTTTCCGCGTCAGCATTATGCGCGACAAATTCTTCAATCAGAAAATAATTAAAATTTTTATTTTTTAAATTTTCAAGCGCTGTTTTGACTTGATTATGGTTAATATCTAAAGTCACCAATCCCTTTTTAAATCTCTTTTTTACCCCTTGATCAACTTTAACCACATATTTTTTGTCAGAAGCCAGTGTCTTTACCGCGCTATCAACGTCTGTTTGCGAAGTAATAGCTATTCCAGTATACGGCAAAGACAACCGTTTGCACATGATTCTTTTGGCGCTATGTTCAAATAGTTTAACGCGTGGCATATATGGGTAAGGATATAGGATAGTAGAATTTTTTTCAAGGGTCGGGGCTTGTTGACAGTAAATAGAGCGACGTGTTAGACTTTATAAAAGTTTGCTGTTCTTTACATTTTGTCCAGACGTAATGTGCGTTTGGAGACAGTTGTCGCTTTTGAATAGAAAGGAGGTTAAGCAAAAATGAACATACCAGAAGACGATGTTACCAGGATACTGCAGGCGGTCATTAACACAGATAGGGGAGATGGTTGGTCGGACAGCATCCGCGTGGAGATGTTGCTGCGAAAAGGGGTGTGGAAAACCAAGAGCACCAGCTTTCCAACGATGGTGTTCGGCCAGTTCGTCAAAGAAGGGAGGCTGGTTCGCAAAAGTGACGGCGAGGCAACCCTATATCACGTCACCAAGATGGCAGTTGACGAGTTCGCTTTGAACTCGCCCAAGTCATACAACGGTGGCGAGTGTCAAACCGGCGGCGGCAAGCCGTCAGACGGGCAGAGTGTCTCAACGCCAGCAGACAACCATGACAAGGCGCGAGAGGTCGTGCTTGCAGTGCACGAACGCGCTGATGAGGACGGGCTGGCGCAGGATACTGACATCTTTACTGCGCTCCGTCGATCAAGTCGCAGGTGGGCATCTATTCAGTGGGCGTACTTTTCCACTGAAATGAACAAGCTCGTTAAAGACGGTTGGTTGGAGCGCGGCAAGCGTCCCAAGCAGAACCACTATTGTCTCACCGGCAAAGGCAGAGGATTGCTGACAGAGTCTGGTACTGGTGTTGGCGATAGCCATTCTCCGCCACCTGATCAAAGCGGTGCTGGAGATTTGCCAAAAGCAGAACCTCCGGCTCATGAACCGTCTGCGCCTCAACCACCGGCCGAGCCAGTGCTTGTTTCACCACCCGTGGAAGTTCCGGAGGATGTTCCTCAAGCGGTTCCGCCACCGCACGACGACGAAGTCAGTGATACCACAACTGCGCCAGCATCAGAAGAAAAGAGAGGAGAAATGAAAGAGAGAGCCAAAAAGATGCCGTTCGCGGATCGGGTTCGTCTGGCCTGGAATAACACTCCGGGCAAAACCGCGGCAAAGAAACAGGAGTACGTGTTCAATCGCCATGCCACTGACGCGCTCCAGAAGATCTTCGGCGTGGGTTCAGTGATGTATGCCCAGCAGTTCTATGACAGGCTTCGGGAAGAGGAACTGATCACTGACGCCGACGGGTCGTACAACTGGGCCAACGACATGAGTAACTACAACAGGGCGGATGGTCCCAAACCTGGTCCTCGCCCAAGAGTTACTCCCGAACCGCCCGCGAAAGATGTCGTGGCCGACGCGGGAGAGTCAACGGAGACGGATGAATTCATATCAACCGACGATCTCCACATTGTCTTCACGCATGCTCCGTGGCTGTTGCCAGCGCTCAAGGCGGCGGCTTTGCTGGGACGGATGCAGCAACCGGAAGAGCGCTCTCTAGCGCTGGGGGCGATCAAGCAGTTCACGACGCTGTCCGCAGAAGATCTGCCACAGGCGCTCAACACGCTGAACGCGATTTTTTCCGAATCGCCGTCGGCCGAACCAGAGTTCGATTAATAGGAGGAATCAACAATTCAAGGAGGAGGCAGGAAAGAAAGGAGGATTTTTTCTGCCACCCATCTCCTTTGATATATAGATATGTATCAGAGGAAATGGGTTATATAATTAGAACCAACCGGAAAGGTTGGTTTTATAATCAAAAAATTTTGCTAAAAAGAGTGCATTGTGCTAAAATAGTGACATAATTTCCTCCCCCTCGTAGGGCTTCGTCGTGAGCGCTCAGCCGAACGGGGAGGACAGGTGGGGGTCTCAGCGAGTGAAAGAGCGACCAATTTGCATAAATAAATGTTGCGGTATTTTCATTCGTTGAGACCCCTCCTTGTTCTCCCCCTACTAGGGGAGGAGACCTTTTAAGATATTTCTTATTTTTTTCTATGATAGGTATCAAACCCTACTTTAAAGACGCAATCAAAAATAAAGCTTCCGACCTGCATTTAATCGCCGGCGAAAAGCCGACGGTGAGAATCGATGGAGAACTGAAAGATTTGGAAGATAAATTATTATCAGCCAAAGAGTTGGAAGAGGGGATTTTGGCGATTTTAAACAGCGAGCAGAAAAAAAAATATCAAGAAGAGTTGGAATTGGATTTTGGTTATGAGCAGGAAGACGCTCGTTTCCGCGTTAATTTGCATCAGCAGGAAGGAAAAATCGGTTTATCCGCGCGTTTGATTCCCGAAGAAATCCCTACGCCGAAAGACCTGCGTTTTGAACCAAAACTTTTGGAATTCACCCAGCTTTTGGATGGTTTGGTTTTGGTAGTCGGCCCGACCGGGCATGGCAAATCCACCACCTTGGCCAGTATGATTGAGGAAATCAACAAAAGCCGGAAGGCGCATATTATTACAATTGAAGATCCGATTGAATTTGTTTTCAAAGATAAAAAAAGTTTGATTGAACAGCGCGAGGTCGGCACCGACACCAAATCATTCGCCGCGGCGTTAAAACATGTTTTGCGCCAAGACCCGAATGTTATTTTAGTCGGGGAAATGCGCGATCCGGAAACCATTGCCACGGTTTTGACTGCCGCGGAAACCGGTCATTTGGTTTTTTCCACTTTGCACACTTCTAGCGCGGCTGAAGCGGTGGAGCGTATTGTTGACGTGTTTGAAGGCGCGAAACAAAAACAAGTATTGATCCAGCTCGGCGCGGTTTTGCGCGGCATTGTTTCACAACAACTATTGCCGACCGTGGATAAAAAATTAGTGGCGGCGCGCGAGATTTTAGTCAACACGCCGGCGACGGCAAATTTAATCAAAGAAAATAATATCGCGCAGATTTCCAGCGCCATGCAGACCGGCGCGAAAGACGGCATGGTAACAATGGAAAATTCCATTAAGCAATTATTAAAAGACGGATTGATTGACAAAGACACGGCGGAGAGGAGAGTGGGGAGGCAGCGGAGAGTGTGAGTGAAAATATTAGAAAAATATTAACGAAATATTAACGAAATTGTTAAATTATTAAATTGCTAAATTGTTTTTGTGATGTAGTGATGGTGTGATGTGGTGATAAAGTGAATTTTATGAAGTTAAGCGTAGAGCAAATTGAGGAAATTGCGAAGTTGGCACGGTTGGAGTTGAATGAGAAAGAAAAAAAAATGTACGCCGAACAATTGTCGGCGGTTTTGGATTATATGGAGATGTTGAATGAAGTGAATACAGATGGAGTAGAGGAGACTTGCCAAGTGACGGGGTTGGAAGATGTGGTTAGGAGTGATAGAGCTGAAGAATGTCCGTCGGAGATTGAGGAAAAAATAATCGAAAATTTTCCGGAGAAGATAGGGAATTTGTTGAAGGTGAGGGCGGTGTTTAGCGAAGCAGAGTAAGCAATATGCTGAACAGATTAACAATCAAACAAGCTCATGAAGGTCTTAAAAAGAAAGAGTTTTCTTCGGTTGAGCTGACACGAGCATGTTTGAAAAGAATTAAAGAACGCAATAAAGATATTAACGCGTTTATTTCAGTTTTTGAAAAAGAAGCATTGGAAGAGGCGAATAAAGCGGACGAGATGATTAAAAAGAAAAAGTCCTTCGACGGAGCTCAGGGTAAACAAAAAATGCTACTCGGTATTCCGTTTTGCGTGAAAGACGCGATAAACACCATGGATAGGCGTTCAACCGGCGCGGCGAAAATTTTGGACAATTATATTCCGCCGTTTGACGCGACGGTAATTAAAAAAATCCGCGAGCAAGGCGCGGTTCTGCTTGGCAAAAATAATTGCGACGCGTTTGGCCATGGCGCCAGCAATGAAAACTCAATGTATGGTCCGGTAAAAAATCCGCGTGATTTAACCAAAGTCGCCGGCGGTTCGTCCGGCGGCACAGCCGCGGCCGTGGCGGACGATATGTGCGTTTTTGGCATTGGCGAGGACACCGGCGGTTCTATCCGCCAGCCGGCGAGTTTTTGCGGCGTTGTCGGTCTGCGTCCGTCTTACGGTCGTAATTCGCGTTACGGCATTATGCCAATGGCCTCATCGTTGGATACCGTCGGCCCGATAACGAAAACAGTGGAAGATTGCGCGATTGTGGAGGAAATTATGGCAGGACATGATAAGTTGGATGCGACGACAGTACCAAGTCAAAAGTCTGTAAAGTCTTTAAAGTCCATAAAGTCTTTGCGAGTTGGGGTGCCGAGGGAATATTTTTATGTTGATGGGATGGATGGGGAAGTGAAAAAGATGATTGAACGAAAGATTGAAAGATTGAAAGATTATAAGACTTGTCCTGAGCGGAGCCGAAGGATTGAGATTGTTGGGGTGAGTTTGCCAATGACAAAATACGCGATTCCGGTTTATTATATTATCGTGCCGAGCGAGGATAGTTCAAATTTAGGGCGATTGGATGGCATTAGATATGGTGTTAGGGCAGAGGCGAAAAATTTGTATGATGTTTACGCGAAATCCCGCGCGCAAGGTTTTCCTGAAGAAGTAAAACGTCGTATCATGATCGGCACCTATGCTTTATCTGCCGGTTATTACGACGCGTATTACCGCAAAGCGCAAAAAGTCCGCACTTTGATTATTCAGGATTTTAATAAAGCGTTTGAGAATGTTGATGTTTTAATTACGCCTACTTCGCCATTCACAGCGTTTGGAATCGGGGAAAAGAAAAATGATGTTTTGGCAATGTATTTGGCTGATATTTTTGTCGCTCCGGCCGCGGTGGCTGGTTTGCCGGCAATCTCTGTGCCAGCAGGAAAAACCAAATCCGGTTTGCCGGTCGGCTTGCAGATTATCGGACCCAGATTAAAAGAGAATTTAGTTTTTCATACGGCTAAACTAATTGAAAATTATGCGCGCTGAAGAAATAAAAAAATCAGTTGAACAGGCTAAAAACGATTACGCATATCAGATTAATACGATGGGAGACTACCGCGACACGTGGCGGATTTTTCGCATTATGTCCGAATTCGTTGAAGGTTATCAATTTTTATCAAAATTGGAACGCGAGGTGACAGTTCTCGGTTCAGCGCGGTTTGATGAAAATCACGAATATTCTAAAATCGCTCGCGAATTGGGCGGTTTATTGGGCAAGAACGGCTTTACCACGATTACCGGCGGCGGTCCGGGTATTATGGAAGCGGCGAATCAAGGCGCGTTTGAGGCCAGCGGCGAATCAATCGGCTTAAATATTCAACTTCCGTTTGAACAGCGGATTAATCCTTATGTCAAACGTTCGGCCGCGTTTTATTATTTTTTCACCCGCAAGGTGATGCTGACTTCGCCGGCCAATGCCTTTGTTTATTTCCCAGGTGGTTTTGGGACAATGGATGAATTTTTTGAAGTGGTTGATTTGATGGAATTGAATAAAATGGAGCGCGCGCCGATTATTTTAGTCGGCAAAAAATATTGGCAGCCATTATTGGATTTTTTGCGGGAAAAATCCGCTGGCGTCGGTTCAGTGCCGGTTCATGATATTAACTCCTGGCACTTGGTTGACACCGCTGAAGAAGCGTATAAATTTATTAAAGACACGAAAGATAAAGAAAATATTTGTGAATTATCGCCGGGAAATTTTGATTGTCAGGGCAAGCTTGATTGGAAAATTTTTCGGATTATGGCTGAATTGGTGGAAGGTTTTGATTTTCTTACCGGCTTGGTTGATGATGTGACCGTGTTAGGCACAAAAAGCACGGCCGCTGACAGCCATTATTACGCCGCGGCCTATGAGTTAGGCAAAAAATTGGCAAAGGCAAATTATACCATAGTCACCGGCGGCGGGCCTGGAACTATGGAAGCGGCCAACAAAGGCGCGTTTGAGGCCGGCGGGCAGTCGCTGGGCGTAAACATGCGATACGGGCAGAGAGACAGAAAGAATCCATATTTGACGCGGTCAATCGGTTTTCAATTTCCGTTCACGCGCAAGATGATTATCACCGCGCCGTCAAAAGCATTCGTGTTTTTCCCGGGCGGCCTTGGCACTTTGCATCAGTTGTTTGAAGTTTTAACATTAATCCAAACCAAAAAAATGGAACCGATTCCGGTTTTGCTTTATAACCATAAATTTTGGGAACCGTTGCATACTTGGATTAAAAAAACCATGGTGCATGACGTGGAAACCATCGGCGATGAAGATGACGAGCTCTATCAAATCGTTGATGGCGTGGATGAGATGGTGAAGATAATTAAGGAGTCAAAGAAGTATTAAATAAATTTTTAAAACAGTGTCGGCTGTTTTTATATTGACTTTTTAATTTTGATTGCTATAATATTCCCACCATTGAGATGAGGAAGGTTCGCCTAGTGGCCTATGGCGCGCGCTTGGAAAGCGCGTTTCCCGCAAGGGATCGAGGGTTCGAATCCCTCACCTTCCGCCAGAGCGGTAAAAAGAATGTTAATTTTTATTAAGTGATATGCCAAAAATTAAAACAAAAATCAAATTAAGCGCAAAAGATATTTTTGATAAGCATGTCGCGAAAAATATTGTTGGTAAAAACAGCAAAGAAACAATAGAAATTTTTTGTAGTTTAAATTATAACGATTTTTATAGTTGGGCCCAAAAATACAAACTGGAAGAGAGACAAATTTCATCTCTCGTAGGTTTTAAAGACGAATTTTTTGTTGAAATTTTGATTAAACAGATTATTGCAGAATCTAAACTTTCTGATAGATTTTATTGTAAAAAAGTAACCGCAAATAACAAGAGTGGATTATCTGCAAGAGCGATAAAATTGAAGGGTGAAGATTAAATTCTAACCATTGGTGGCGATTGCGTAATTTTTAGAAAATCGGACAACAAGCCTTTGATGATAATTGAGTGTAAGGAGTATATTGATATGATCAGGATGAAAGAATTGGTTGGAGAATCTCGAGTTATAAAAGACAAAGTTACCCGGTCAATTAATTTGTTGGACGATATTAAATTTTGTGTTTTTGCCGAAGTTTTAGAGTTGACCGAGGGGTGGGCGCATCTATTAAATAATTCAGATTTGAAACACAAAATAGACGCGATTTTTGTGATCAGAGATGGGAAGCGAAAGGATAAGGAGAATATGCCTGTGGCGGCGAATATTATATCATTCAAGGATTACATCCAAAATTTTTTGGAGAGTTTAAATAAATGAGTTAACTATTTTGATTTCTTCTTTATTTAAGTTGTAAAGTTTGTATATTGCTTCATCAATTTTCGCATCAAGCAATATATATTCCTTTTTCTCTTTTGTAGAAAGTAGTTCTTCCGTCAAAGCGACAATTTTCGATTGTTGTTTTTTTGTTGGCGTAGCAATTGGCATGCTGTAAAGATACCCGATCAAATAGTGGAGGTAACCACCGGCGATGTGAGTCCCTTTGTATATATTTGCGTAATAGTAATGTAATAATTTTGAATTTAAAAGCGCAAGGAAAAATTTAATATTATAATCTTTTTTTAGTTCGTCATTTAAATAAGCGACAAAAAATGTATCCTTACAATAATAACTCTTATCATCATAAGTGGCGCGTAGTCGCAATGAATTTTGACAGATAATTAATTTTTTCTGCTCAAATAGACTTCTTGGCGGAAGTTGATTTTTGTGTTTGTGAGCCAGTTCTTCGTTGTAGTTAATCCACCAACCGCCCCATTTCAAATCATATCTGTTTATATCATCATTGCCGGCAAAAGATTTTCCACCAATTAGTTTTTTTGCAAAATCTGATTGTGGTTTTTCGGGGAATAAAAATTTTTCTCGTAGGCCGGATGCGTGAAATGAAATCGTCCATTTTATAGTAAGATAGTTGTCAATAGTTTTGTATTGATTATCAAGCAGTTTCATTAGCAAAGCATTTCGTTTTTTCTCGCTTGGTAGAATGAAAAACACAAAATCATCTCGTTTGTATACATCCTGCTTAATTTCGTTTGTGATAAAGTTTTCACTTTCTAATTCATTTATACTATTGATTTTTTCTGCGGTTTTAATGATGTTGTTTTGTGGTTTTTTATTTTCGGCAATAAAAATAACAGGGTAGACAGATACATTTTCAAACACTTCGCATTCAGATACATCAATTATTTCTTTAATCGTATATTTATATAATAATTCTTCGCGCATTTTTTTTGCGTAATTTGCTATCAAAAATTTATTTGGAAAGATATACCCCAATTTCCCGCCATCCTTTAATAAACGCAGTCCCTTATCAACAAAGCACACAAATAAATCAAACGCGCCCGACGCCATACTGGGGCATGTTTCAGCGCACAATTCTTTTGTTTTTTTATCCATCTTTTTTGCTTCTAAATAAGGGGGGTTTCCAACAACGAAATCAAATCCCTCAATAAGTTTACCAGATTTATTTTTAATATCTTTGATATTTTGTTCGTCGTTACTCAATAATGAGGTTGTTTCGATTGTATTTGTTTGAAATATATTAATTTTAGACACTTTAAATTTAGGATTATTTTGTTTGACCTCAATAATTAAGTCGAGTAATTGCAATAGGATATTAGTTTCTGCTAAATAGCAAGCAAATGGATTTATGTCTAAACCATAAATATTATCAATTACTTTCTTTATTATTCCCTCTTTGTCTTTTTCATTTTTTAATTTATTTATCAAGCGATTGGCCGCTCGTGTAGTAAAACCACCAGATCCGCACGATATGTCAATTATTCTCTTATTCTCAATGTGTTCTACATATCCGGTTTGATCTAAAATATAATCTATTATTGGTTCGGGTGTGTAAAATTGTCCTAATTTTTTTCTTTCTTCCCGTGTTATGAATTGCTCATACATTTTCCCAAGCACATCCCTGTCAATTTGAGAAAAATCGTATTTGTTAAAAGTATTGGTAATTTCCAATAGTAAAACATCATTTGGGTTGTACCAGTCGAAAATATTATTTATAAAAATATGCGAGTATATTTCCTGTGCATTATTTTTAAGTGCGATTAAATCTTGTTTATTTTCAATCGTGTCAAATTTTATTAATGCCTTATCTTTGCACACCCAAAGCAGAAGTAATTCATTTAAAAAAGTATAAGTGGTTTCAAGACAAAACTTACTATGATCTGGTTTTTCTTCAGTTTTTTGCCAAGTTTCAAATTCACTATTAGGTTCAAATTTATTTTGGATTTCCACTTGTGTCTTGGCGATTATCTCTTTTAGATCCTCGTTGAAAGTTAGAAGTGTCAGCGGATCGCTTAATAGCCGCCTTGTTTCATAGCTTCGCATTACAGAAATTACTTTGCCTTGGACAATAACTTGTTTTACAACGAACGCGGAGATAGCGGGGTTGGCCGGTTGAAGTTTAAAACCACCTGCCACTTTGTAAATTTTTTTTAAAGTCGCTTCGTTTCTATTTATCAAAGCGACTACTGTTTCGCCATTATCTGCGGTATTCTGTTTTCTGATAATTATATTGTCTCCGTCAAAAATTCCCTCCTGTATCATACTGTTGCCTTTCACTCGTAATGCAAAATGATCTCCGGATTTGGCGAGTAAATTTTTTGGCACGGTAATGGTCTCGTATTCCTCAATGACTTCGATCGGCGACCCGGCCGTGATGAAACCTTTTAGCGGTATCGATATTGTTTCGTTATTTCGGACAATTTCGATTCCGCGTATGTTGCTGGTTTTGTTAAGAAATCCTTTTTTTACCAATTCCTCAACATGCTCATGAACAGTTCCGATTGCTTTGTCAAATCGAGAGCAAATCTCCTCCAAAGATGGGGAGATGCCATGCTTATCAATGTAGTTTTTTATGAAATCGAGTATCTCTTTTTGTTTTTTGGTTAAGGTTGCCATATTGTGGATAATTAATTAGGCGAGCGGCTTGACTGATTTTTGCCTAATGATATAATTATACCATACCGAAAGTTTCCCGAAAGTAAAGAGTTATCCACAGTGGATCTGTATTAAATTAAAAAGTTTGCTGATAGTGTTGATTATTCTTGGTTATCAATCACTGGACAATATTTTTACATATATTATAATGGAGACACAAGTTCCCTTTGGGGACATTAAATTTGTTTTTTATGAAAGCAATTTTGATTGTCCCTGGCGCCCGAGGTCTGGCCCAATAAAACTCCTTTGTCCGGTTTCGCAAATCGGAATGAGAACAGCGTTATGTTCCAGAAAGTTTTAAGAAGACCGCCACTATTCGCAACGGGGACAAACAGACCTCACAAGCACTGAGGTAAGGAATAGTCAATCAAAAAAACTTCAACGTATTTTTGAAGCTCCGAATTCTGAAACAGGACTCGCCCGTCTTTAAAAGGGCAGACAAGAGTCGGTGTATGATTGTCGGGTAATATGAGTGTTTGAAAAGCGTAAGCGCAAATACGGCGTTTATGTTTTTAAGTTTTTAATAAACATTTCGCCACTTTTAATCTTAATCATCTTTGTCTATGCCATCAGTGAGAGTTGAATACATCTGGATTGACGGTTACAAGCCGACCGCGTTTTTGCGATCAAAAACCAAGGTGGTGGATCACTTTATCCGTTCGGCTGAAGACGCGCCGGAGTGGTCGTTTGACGGTTCAAGCACCAAACAGGCGGAAGGACATTCCAGCGATTGTTTATTAAAGCCGGTTTGCGTGATTCCGGATCCGATTAGGGGAGAACCAAACGTGCTCGCGCTTTGCGAAGTATTGAATCCAGACCGGACTCCGCATGCCACGAATACTCGCGCGCGTTTGCGCGAGCTGGCGGAGAAGCATGCCGCACAGGAATCGTGGTTTGGCATTGAACAAGAATATACTTTGTATAAAAATTCGCGGCCGTTGGGATTTCCGGAAAGCGGTTTTCCCTTGCCACAAGGAAGATATTATTGCGGTGTTGGTTGTGATGAAGTATTCGGCCGGCCGATGATTGAAGCGCATCTTACCGCTTGCCTTAACGCCAATTTAAAAATTTGCGGCATCAACGCCGAAGTGATGCCCGGCCAATGGGAGTTTCAAGTTGGCCCATTGGGGCCGCTGGAAGTTTCCGACCAACTTTGGCTGGCGCGCTGGCTGCTTTATCGCATTGGCGAGGATTTTGGGGTTTATGCCAGGTTAGATCCAAAGCCGGTTATCGGGGATTGGAATGGCGCTGGCGCGCACACCAATTTTAGCACCAAGACCATGCGCGATCCGGGCGGAATTAAAGCAATAGAAGAAGCATGCCAAAAATTGAGCCGTAAACATAAAGAACATATTGAAGTTTATGGCGCTGGCAATGAATCGCGTTTGACCGGTTTGCATGAGACTTGCGGAATCAATGATTTTCGCTATGGAGTTTCCGACCGCGGCGCGTCTATCCGCATTCCGGTGCACACGGCAAAAAATGCCTGCGGTTATCTTGAAGACCGTCGTCCGGCCGCGAATATGGATCCGTATCAGGTTTGCGCGAAGCTGATAGAGACGACTTGCGAGTGGCCCGCAGATTTTGAGTGACGCAGATTACACAGATAAAAAATCGACCTCACGGTCGATTTTTTTTGAAGGGTTTTAAAATAATCGTTGAAAGTATCAGATGAAGAAAAGAGATTGTTGTCGCGTAAGTGAAAATTCCAAAAATTAATCCCAGATATCTGTTTAGATTAATAATGTAATTAGTAAGATTGATTTGCAAAGAGAGCGCGATTAAATTAACTAAAATTAAAATCGCGGCCAGCCAGGCAAAGCCGCGCCACATATTTTTTAAATCCTGTTTGCTCGGGGAAATATGGCTGGCGACGCAGAAAGATAAATAGAGAAAGAGCCAAAAGCGCCAAGAACTCAAATTAGCGAGAGAAAAAAGTTTGAGCAGAGTGGTTTTGAGAGAAATTAAAATAATTAGCGGCGAGGTCTGTTCCGTTGACAGCGGTTTGAAAGCCTCTTTTGCGTTTGGCACTAAAAAATAAAGCAGAACAATTAAAACTATCGCTCCGAACAGCATGGGCGCGGCGCCGACAAAAAAATTGCCGAGCCGTTGATACAGGCTGTATTTGTTGTAAGTGTGGTTAACATGTCCGAGGTTGCCGGTTTCCGGGTCTGGTTTAAAAAGAGAGATACGTTCAATTTTGTGATGAAATAGTTTAGCGAAGAAAACATGGCCAAGCTCGTGGATCGGCGTGCCGAACCACGCGGTCCATAAAATGCCTTTCCAGCCCACGGTTTGATAATAATTATTTTGCGTCCGTTCCTGCAGTTTGGCGAGGATATAACCGAAAGCGAAAAATATTCCCAGCGCGGCGAGGATCTGGACGGCAACGGCTTTGGAGAGAGTGAAGAGAAAGGGGAGAAGCATGGGGCGATTTATGTATTGCCTCCCCGTTCGGCTGAGCGCTCACGACGAAGCCCTACGAGGGGGAGGGATTTTCTAAGTAAGATTTTTCATTAATGCCATTATATCATCTAAACTGGTTTGTTGGAATATATGCTAATCGTTGAGATTGACTTTTTTATTTCTACACACCAACAACCCAAACCCCTTATCAAACTTATTCGGAAAATGCTCCACGGAAAAACCATGTTGTCTGATTATATTTTCCAGATTTTCGCGTTTATCGCTTTCAGACTCATGATACTCAATCATGACGTATCGTATTTTGCCCCATGTTTCATTATCAATGTTCAATACAATATCAAATTCCGCCCCTTCAATGTCCATTTTTAATAATCCGATTTTTTTAATTTTGTTTTGCTTGATTAACTTTTCAAGACTGGTTGCTGGAACTGTGATTGTTGAATTGTTAAATTGTTGAATTGTTAAATTGTTGGATGGTTTTATAGTGGAATGGTTATGCGAGTTTTTTGAAAGATATAGTGTGGTTGTTTTTTCTTCAGTGCCAATAATTGCCGTCTGTTGAATTTTAATATCGGAGAGATCGTTGGCGCTGATGTTTTGTTTTAGCAGTGCGAAGTTGTCCGGTCCCGGTTCAATCGCGATGATTTTTGATTTAGGATTTATGATTTTGGAATAAATAGAGAACACGCCGATATGAGCGCCAATATCTAAAATTGGAAATTGGGAATTAGAAATTAGGCATTCCACCGACTTATACATTTTGTCAACAAAAAATTCATCAATTACCGACAAGTCAGAGTCGTCGCGGTAGGCGATATTAATTAAGCGGTGATTAAAATTAATCTTTTTGTCCATATACCAAAATCCGCCCCGCCAGGGCGGGACGGATTAGTTTTGTTATTTGGTTGGGATGATGCTGACGAACTTGGCCAGTTTTAACGCGCCGTCAAAACGGAGCTTTTTGCGTTGAGTGAATTTGACGATGCCATTTATAATGGCGAACAAGGTATCGTCTTTGCCTTGTTTTACATTTTTACCAGGGCGGATTGGCGTGCCGCGCTGGCGCACGAGTACCGCTCCGGAGTGGACGGTTTCACCGTCGCCGACTTTGGCGCCGAGATATTGCGGATTGGAATCTCGGCCCAAACGGGTGGAACCACCCGCTTTTTTGTGTGACATATAGATGAAATTTAGTTTTAGTTAATTGACGGCGATATTATAGACCAACCAAGTTGACTTGTCAAGAGGCGATGGACGGTGTATAATTTGGATAATATGGCGGGACTAAAAGAGAAAATTGAAGCGGTTTTGCAAGAGCGAATCATTCCGTCTTTAGCCATGCACGGCGGCGGGGTGGAAATTATTAATGTTGATGAGGAAAAGGGGAGTGTTAAACTGAAACTGACCGGCCAATGCATCGGCTGCTCTTTCGCGGACTTAACTTTTGTCGGCTTGGTGGAAGAAGAGCTGAAAAGCAAGATAGCGGAGTTGAAAGAAGTAGTGGCGAGCGAATAATTTGTAATTTTTAATTTGTAATTTTTAAACAATTACCAATTATTTAATTTTTGATTACTATTTATTCGCTACATTAATTGGGCTTTAATTCATTAAAAATTGTTTACAAATTAAAAATTACAAATTAAAAATTTTATCATGATTTACCCAATTAAACTCTACTTCCGCCACCTGCCCAATCTGATTATCTTATCCGCGGCGTTGTTGGTGAATATCGCGATCTGGGTTTGGCTGTTGTGGCAGATCGGGCCGCAGGATGAGCAGATTTTTTTGCATTATAATATTTTGTTCGGCGTGGATTATGTGGGTGAGTGGTGGCGAGTTTTGTTTTTGCCGATTAGCGGATTAGCGATAATACTGGTGAATGGCGCGGTCGGCTGGGTCCTTTTCGGCAAAGATAAATTTTACGCCCAGCTGTTGAACGCGGTGTCTTTGTTTTGCCAGATATTTTTATTTATCGCCGCGGCACTGCTTGTTTTTTTGAATGTGTAGTGAAGTATGGTGAAAGAAAAGAAAGCGGATTATAAATTGTTGTCTTACTTTTTAATTTTGTTAGTCTTCGGTTTGGTGATGTTGAGTTCCGCGAGCGTTGCCATGGGTTATCAAAAATTCGGCGATTCTTATTGGTACATTAAAAAACAATTGTTGTACGGCGTTCTGCCAGGTTTGATTTTATTTTTTATTTTCGCAAAAACCGATTATCATCTTTTGCGCAAGTTCGGTTTGGCGATTTATTGTTTATCATTAATTTTATTGCTGGTAGTTTTTTTGCCCGGCATCGGTTCCGCTTATGGCACCAAGTCAAACAGCTGGATTAGCTTGTGGGGGTATTCTTTTCAGCCCGCGGAATTCGCTAAATTGGGGATGGTGATATTTCTTTCGTATTTTATTTCCGGAAAGGGCAGAGAGATATTTGATTTTCAGCGTGGATTTTTGACAACACTGGGCATTGGCATGATTCCGGTGGTTATGGTGGCTTTTCAGCCGGACATCGGAACAGTATCAATTTTATTCGCGATTTTTTTCGGCCTGTTGTATGTTGGACGCCCTAGAAGTTCGCACTTGATCGGTTTGGCATTAGCCGGGCTCGCGAGTTTGGCCATGATGATAATGGTCGCACCATATCGGGCGGCGCGTCTGACCACTTTTTTGCGTCCGGAATTGGACCCGCAAGGCATTGGCTATCATATCAATCAGGCGTTTTTAGCCATCGGCTCCGGCGGATGGTTTGGACGCGGTTTGGGACGGTCTTTGCAAAAGTTTCAGTACTTGCCGGAAGTATCGGCAGACAGCATTTACGCGATTGTCGCCGAAGAAATGGGTTTTATATTTGCTTTTGGTTTGATTATTTTATTAATTTTAATCGCTCGGCGCGGATTAGGTTTAGCTAAAAAAGCACCGGATGAATTCGGCAGATTGATGGTCTTCGGCATAATCATTTGGTTTATCACGCAATCGTTTTTAAATATTGGCGCCATGGTCGGCGTCCTGCCGTTGACCGGCGTGCCTTTGCCGTTTGTCAGCCATGGCGGGACAGCGTTAATGATTGCAATGGCGGGGGTGGGGATATTGGCGAATGTGAGTAAACAGGTTGAGTGATAGTCATAAAGTCTTTAAAGTCTATAAAGTGTTTATGAAAATAATATTATCCGGTGGCGGGACGCTTGGTCCGGTTACTCCGTTACTCGCGATTCAAGACATTATCAAACGCAATTTTCCTGACACGGAGTTTGTTTGGGTGGGGACGAAATCCGGCCCGGAAAAAGAATTGGTGGAAAAAAGAGGAATTAAATTTGTAACTATTTCATCAGGAAAATTGCGGCGCTATATTTCCATTTGGAACATCGCGGATATTTTCAGAATTTTTATCGGATTGTTTCAATCAATAAAAATAATTTGGCGCGAAAATCCCAACTTTTGTATTTCCGCCGGCGGATTTATTTCCGTGCCAATACATTGGGCAGCTTGGCTTTTGGGCGTATCAAGCTGGATTCACCAGCAAGACGCGGTTGTCGGTTTGTCAAACAAGCTGATGTCGCCGTTCGCGATCGTGATCACGACCGCTTTGGCCGGAAATGTTAAAAAATTTAACAAACGAAAAACTTTTTGGCTGGGCAATCCGGTGCGACGAGAAATTTTAGCCGGCAGCAGAGAGCGGGCTTTCCAAAGATTTAATTTAAAATCCGGCTTGCCGGTTGTGTTCGCGACCGGCGGCGGCACCGGCTCAATGCGGGTGAATCAGTTGATTATTCAAGCCGTGCCGGAACTGAAAGATGCTTGCCAGATTATTCATCTCTCCGGCAAGGAGCGCCCGCAGGATTTGGTTGACCGCGCGGTCCAGCATTTTGGCGAATTTTATCAGGTTCATCAATTTTTTTCCGAAGCTATGGCCGACGCTTATGTTGCCGCGGATTTGGTCATTTCCCGCGGCGGGTTTGGCACCATCAGCGAATTGGCGGCATTAGCCAAACCGGCGATATTAATTCCCAAGCCCGGCCATCAAGAAGAGAATGTCGGATTTTTAGCCGAAGCCGGCGCGGTAGTGTTGGTGGACGAACGAACGGCAGATGGAAATTATTTAGCGAAAATAATTAAAGAGCTTCTTTCAGACAGCGCTCATTTGAAACAAATGGGCGAACAATTGCAAAAAATGCTCCCGGTGGCGAGGGAGGAAGACGTGGTTGGAGTGGTGAAGGTGATGGTGTAAAACAAAAGAACGGTTTTGTTAATTATCCCTTCCCCTCGTAGGGCTTCGTCGTGAGCGCTCAGCCGAACGGGGAGGCGAGGAGGGGGTTGAAGGCTCTACATGCTACCCCACCCTAACCCTCCCCTAAGTGGGGAGGGGATTTTATTGCAGGCGCTTGATTCTTCCGGCTT
>JACRPD010000043.1 GCA_016214105.1 Candidatus Magasanikiibacteriota bacterium | reverse complement strand
TTTTTGTCTGATAGCAATTTGTACAGATTATTTCCACTTCAACCATTTTATAGTCCGCCGGCGCGAGATCGTTCGGCGTACCTCCGATAGTGCCGTCAAACGGATCGTCAATATTTCTGATTGTGCGCGTAATTTCAAAATCAATATTGTTGCGGGTTGTTGTGGCTGTTCTTTCTAAAACGCCGGACGGACTGCCGTTGACAATACCAACGTCTTCAAACGGCAGATTGCGGATGATTTCCAATTGTTCGTTCAAAATTCCGGTCTCCAAAATTTTCAAACGCGAATAGTAAACCGACTTAAAGACAAATTGAATACCAGAATAAATTCCGCTCGCGAATAACAAAAACACGCCAAGCGCGACAACGATCTCAACGAGGGTGAAGCCTTTGTGTTTTATTTTGCTGATCATCTGCAGTGATTTGATGATATTATATCATAAAAAAACTTTATCCACACCACTACCTTGACAAATCAACTTTTTTATAGTATATTATAATTGTGTCAGGTGGTGTAATCGTATCCTATTGGATCACCAAAAAGTCCCCAGATGGGGATTTTTTGTTTTTTATGATATAATCTTGCCCAGCGGAGAGTATTGCCTGTTGGACAGGACACCACTTGATACATGGTTGATCCACATTTTTATGGATACGGTTCGATTCCGTTGCTCTCCGCGACTTAAGTGGACCATAAAATGGTCTTTTTAAGTTTATCGCCGCGGTACAACGCTCACCGCCGGTCGCAACTTGACTTTCTCCCAAAAATCCGCCATACTATACCAACTTAATCTTTAATTTACTCTATGTCTCACCTCGCCAAAAAACTGGAAAAATCGCAGATTGAACTGACGATTACCGTCCAACCGGCTGACTATCAAAAACATCTGGAAAAAGCCGCGCAGAGGATATCGGAACGAGCCGCGATTAAGGGCTTCCGTCCGGGCAAAGCGCCGTATGAAATAATAAAAAAAGAAATCGGCGAAATGAAAATAATGCAGGAAGCGTTGGAAACAATTGTACAGAGCAATTTTTTTGAAGCGATAAAATCCGAAGGCGTGGAAACGGTCGGCATGCCGCAAATCAGCGTGGAAAAAATGGCGCCAGGCAATGATTTAACTTTCAAAGCCACGGTGGCTCTGATGCCCGCGGTAAAATTGTCCGATATAAAAAAGATAAAAATTAAAAAAGAAGCCAAACCGGTTGAAGACAAAGATCTGGAAAAAACTTTGGACAGTTTGCGCGAAATGCGGGCAAAAGAAGTGATAAAAACCGGCGCGGCCATTGGCACCGACATGTTATTGATTGATTTAGAAATGTTTTTAGACAAAATCCCGGTTGAAGGCGGGCAGGCCAAAGATTACCGCGTGTATTTGGGCGAGGACCATTACGTACCTGGGTTTAACCAACAGGTGGCCGGCCTGCAAAAAGGTGATGAGAAAGAATTCACGCTGGATTTTCCTCCGACTCATTATCAAAAAAATCTCGCTGGCAAAAAAGTTAATTTTAAAGTGAAAATCAAAGATGTTTTTGAAAGACAACTGCCGCCGGCTGATGACGAATTCGCTAAAAATCTCGGACAGGAAAGTTTTGTCAAACTCCAAGAACTGCTCCGCAAAAATTTAACTGAAGAAGCGGAAAAACGCGCCGAGCAAAAATATGAGATTGAATTGTTGGACACTGTAATTGCGCAGTCGGAGTTTGACGAAATTCCGGAGGTTCTGCTTAATGCTGAACGACAAAAAATGTTTTATGAATTAAAATCCGACTTGGAACACCGCGGCATTACGATTGAGCAGTATCTGGGAGATATCAAAAAAACCGAGCAAGAAATGTTTGAGGACTTCCGCGCCCAAGCGGAAAAACGCGCCAAAGCCGCGCTGGTCTCCCGCCAAATCGCGAAAGAAAATAATATCGCGGTTGAAGATGAAGAAATTGATAAAGAGATAAAAATGCTGAAAAACATGTATAAAGATAATAAAGAATATCTGGAACGGTTGAAGCTTCCGGAAGTACGAGGGGCCATCGCCGTCTCCTTGCAAACTAAAAAAGTGGCTGGGTGGATGAGAACGAAGTTACAAAGTCAATAAAGTCATAAATTCTATAAAGTACGCGACCTTGACAACTCCTGCCAAACAAACTATAATCCCTTCACTTTGCAAATCAAACCATAATTCATAATTCCTGATTCATAATTCTCTTGTTTTATGCCAAATCTACGAAACGCCAAAAAGGCTCTGCGTCGAGCGAAGAAACGAGCGATCGGCAATGTTGTTGTCGCCAAGACTTACAAAACCGCGGTGCAAACAGTAAAAAAAGCGGTGATTGCCGGAGAGACTGAACTGAAAGAGAAGCTCCGCCTCGCCCAAAAAGCGCTGGACAAAGCAGCCAAAAAAAAATAAAATGTGTCAGAACTAAAAGAAAATTTCCTCGCCAAAGTGGTCAGCGGCGATTACCTGCCAAATGAGGCTGGTAAAAAAATCTCTTTTTTGTTAAGTTGCATAAGAGATAACGAGATGGAACTGATCGAGCCCAATGATTGGACGCTTTCTGGTTTTGACGAATTATACGAAAGCCGGGGCAGAAAAAATTGGTTGTTGAAAAAATGGGTGGAAAAAAACTTGCCACAACAATTTGAAGACGCCGGAAAAATCGCTCCGGAAATCTCGGGGGTTGATTGTTTAAAAATTGTCATGGACATTCCCGAATTGCGTCAATGCATTGAATATGCCAACCACCTGAACAAATTGTTTCAACAAAAAATTGCTGACGTCCGCGCCAAATTATCATCGGAACCAAAGGAGATATTAGTCAAAAAAATGGCGGGCTTAATAAAAGAATTTGACGAACGCCGGCACACTACTCGTTTTGACCCGGAAAAAGATCCTGAATACCAAAAACAAAAAGAGGCCGCTGAAGCGGCCGCCGAACCACCCAATGACAGAAGATAATCTTAAACCGTTCCCACAAAAACATCCAACAATAACAACTGGCCGCCCTGGCCGGTTTTTGTTTTTACATCCAAATCAAGCAGTCTCTGATAAATTGTTTTTAATTTTTCCAAAGAATATTTTTTGACGAATACCAAAGATTTTTTTACCACAAATGGATGCAGATTAAGTTTTTTCGCCAGTTGTTCGCTCGGTAAATTATCCTCGCGATCGTACAAATCCCGCAATTCCAACAAAATCCTGAATTGCCTCAACAACATGGCAAAAACAAATTGCGCGTCCTCGCCTAATCGGTACTGCTGACGGATCATTTTATACGCTTCCTTGCTTCTCCCGGCCACCACCGCGTCAACGAGGTTGAAAATGCTGTCGTCGGCTTTCTCATCAAGAAAGAGTTGGACATCGGGCAGCCCAATCTCTACATCTTTTTTATATGCTGCCAATTGATTAATAAGCGAATCAAGCCGCCACATGTCCCCGCCGACATTCTGCGCCAAATATTGCGCCGCTTGCTGGTCAATCTTTCCGCCGCGATTTTTTACTTCTTGTAAAATCCAACTATTTAATTTCGCCCCAACCAACAAATCAAACTTCTGACAAAATTTTTCTTTTGCCAAACATTTAAACAGATTCTCCGCTTCTTTGCCCCGTACCTTATCAACACCCTCCCAAAAAACCAACACTGTCGCGTCAGACAATTTTTTGCTTTCTATTTTTTCTTTCATCTCAACCAACAAATTTTTATCTTTTGATAATAATAAATTTTCCAAAACCACCATTCGCTTCTCCGCCAAAAACGGCGTTGCCAAAACCTGCTCCCAAATTTTTCCCGCTTCCTCTTTTTGACAATCCAAACTAACCGTGTTTAATCCCTGCGGATCGCGGTCTTGCCTGAACTTGGCAATCATTTTTTTTAATTGTTGCCGGCTCCGAAACGTATCCGCGCCGTAAAGGAATAGAATCATAATAGCCCACTAATTGAACGACCACTAATAAAACTAATTTGCCACCCTCTTAGATTTTATTCCGTTCTTTGTAAAGATTATTATAATGCCAAGCCTCAATCTGGTTGCCTTTAGATAACCTTTTACTTGTTTGTAATGCTGTAAATAAAAACCGTTGGCAACCTTAAGTTCAATTACGATTTTGTTTTGAACAACGAAGTCAATAAAGTATCTGCCCATCCGTCTGCCATTATACATCAATACGCACTTTTGCTCTTTTTTATACAACTTTTTTCTATCCAACAGCTCCATCTCGTATGCTCTCTGGTAGTACTTCTCTTGGTAACCAAAACCCAATCTATTATAAACATTAAATGCCAAACCGACCAATTCGTAACTCAACTCTGGATATAAAAGCTCTCCCTCCATATTTATATTAGTGGAAATTGGTGGTCGTTCAATTGGTGGGCTGTTATTTCAACTCCCCCCACCTCTTTCCCACACCCACATGTACCTCCACCGGCACATTCAACTTTACCACATTCTCCATAGCATCTTTTACTAATTTTGACACTTCTTTTTCCAAACCCTTTTTAACTTCTAGTACTAACTCATCATGCACCTGCAAAATCATCCGTACGGGCAGGTCTAGACCTGCCCCCTCACCCCCAATCTTTTCATGCACGGCAATCATCGCCATTTTCATCAAATCCGCCGCCGTGCCTTGGATCGGCATATTGATCGCCATCCGCTCGCCGGCGGAATGGAGCTGAAAATTGTCGGATTTTAATTCCGGAATATAGCGCC
>JACRPD010000042.1 GCA_016214105.1 Candidatus Magasanikiibacteriota bacterium | reverse complement strand
TTCGTCGTCATTGCCAAAATCCAAAATTCGTTCAATTATGTATTTGGCGTGCTTTTTCTTGTCAATTTTCTTTGGGTCAGTGTCCCAAAACAATGCCTGTCTAAAACGCATATTTTTACTGTTTTATAGATATATAATAGCACAAAATGAAGAAAAAATCAATAATTCATAATTCCTCGCTCAAAAAAGCTTCACCACGCTATACACCCCTCCCACCACCAACAACAATATCAGCAACGCGACCAAAAGCCAAGTATGATGCAGTTTGTACGGTCCGACCGGCAGATCGCCTTTGCGTTTAGCTTGCCAGTAAATTAAAATGATCAACAGCATCTCCGTGCTGAAAAACACCCCGCCGATTAAATCTATTGCCATAATAAACCCGCGCAAGCCGAATAGATATAAAATAAATGGCACGCCACAAACAAGCATAGACGCTTTCCAGGAAGGCAGACGATAATCCCAGCGTAAAGAGTCTCTAAATAACAGACTGTTAGTAATAAAACTGGTAGCCATAGCCAGCGCGGCGAAAATATTGCCCAGCCAAAAAACCGTACTGCCGATCTTATTCCCTAAACCAATCGTCGCGATCTCGGTCGTTTCCGCGCCGGTTACGCCCAACACCACCAACGCGAACACCAAATAAATCGCCATGATAACACCGCCGGCGATTAAAATCGCTTTGCGAAAAAGCTTCCGATCTCCACCGATTAAACTGTGCGCTTCCAAGACCGAACCGCTGCCGGAAAACGCGAACAAAATAACGCCGAATGGCAACAGAAGATACTCCCAATTATGATAAGAAAAATTCACCAATTCAACGTTGGACGTGGAAACCGTGATGATGAAAGTTATTACTGATAAAAGCAAAAGGCTTAAAATAACATCCATCACTTTAATCACGCGCAGACCGACAACAACTAAGGACGAACCAATCAACCAAAAAAATAAACCCCAAGCCAAAGGAGAACCGCCGAATAAAGCTGACAAAGACTCGCCTTCGCCGATTATATAAATAACCAAAATGCCAAAACTTACCAAATATACCAATATTGTCATCAAACCTTTCCCAGCCGAACCCAAATATTTGCCAGCCATGCCAACCAAATGAAAATCGCCTTTTGTGCGCACGGCAATCTCCCCGACCAGTAAATTAAATCCGATCATCAGCGCGCCAATCGCGACAATATAAAAAATACCGATTAAACTTCCCACTTTCGCTACCGCGTATGGTAAACCTAAAATACCGGCGCCAATCGTGCCGGAAAAAATCAAAGCCGCAGCCTCGGATAAACCTATTCTTCTTTGAAATGTGCCCAGGTGCTGTTCCACCCGCTCTTTATCCAAACGGAAATAATGAAAACCAAACATAAAAATTTGCTATTTCTTTTTTATTATATCACAAAAATTTGTCGTTGACAAAACTCAACGAACATAATATAATTTAGCGCACAACGCGCGCCTAGCTCAGCTGGTTAGAGCACCTCCTTTACACGGAGGGGGTCAGGGGTTCGAATCCCTTGGCGCGCACGAATAATCTCCCAATATCTCTCATCGCCCTGCTTTTCCTTCATCCAATACCACCACTCCACTCCCCACAAGTAAGCGCGGGAGGCGCCGATATTTTGGACAAAATCAAGATGTTTTTGCAAACGCTCCGGGTTCATGGTTTTTTCTTGTTCCTCAATCGCGGTATTGGTTGGATTGCTGTTGTTAAACCATGGCTCGGCTTGCAGTTCGGAAACGAAAAAATCTTCGTATGAACGGCCGAATAATTTGGCTTTCCATTTATAAAATCCGGCCGGCAGCCAATCATACTTCCAATACCAGCCGCCTGGCGTTATTACAATGCGATAAACCGTGGTGCCGAAAATATCTCCGGCTCGACTGGCGGAAATCCACGTGCTCAATTCGCCGCTGTCAGTAATTATTATCTTGTGCTGTTTATCCAACGAGCGGACTAAATCAATCTCTTCTTTTACCAAACTCTCGTCAAAATTTTTGCATTCGCCAAAACGAAATTTGATATATGGCTCGTTTTCCACCTGCCAAATTTCCAGCGCCGGATGATTGCGATAGCGCTCCACGATATATTGGACATAATCTTTGGCCGCTTGTTTGTATTCATTACTTTTTAAATCATTCGCCCAGCCCGGGACATGGCACTCGGGCCAGCGCGGCGCCTTTTGGCCTACGACCAAAGTAACTTTGACCCCGCGTTTCGCCGCTTCCAGCATTTGCCAATCAACAAAATCGCTATTTTTTTTGTTTTTTTCCGACTCGGTTTCCATCCAAGTGGCGGAGATGCGAATATATTTCGGTTTTAACTCATCCAACATCGCCAAATAAGTCTGCTGCCAATCCAGCCCAAGCGATTCGGCGTGTTCTTTGCTAAAGCTGATGCCGTAATCCACCTTGTATGATTTGATGCTTGCTAACCAAAAAAAGGCGTAGAACGCTGACAAAATAATTATAATTGCTAACATAATTTTTTTCATAGAAAATACAAATTTCCACCAACCACACTCGTTGAGACCTCACCCCCGCCCCTCTCCTACGAGGAGAGGGGATTTGCTACCCTACCATAAACACAAGCCCGATCACGACTAATACTAACGCAATCAGCTCCACTGCAATTTCTTTCTTAGTAAAATATTCTTTGAACACGCGCGGCAGTAATTTGGTTAATAAATAAACCATAACAAACATCAGCGCAAACTGCAAGCCGCTCATCGCGCCCACCAAAGTGACCGCGCCGATTGCAATGGCAAATTGGATGAGCAAATTGGAAACAACGGCAAAAATTTTATCAATAGCCATAATCCAGCCCGCGTGGCGCCGAGCGTAAGTTTTTGGTTTGGTTTTAGCATGTTTAAGCGCAACGCGAACGGTTGGAAACAATAAAACCAACAAGCCCACTAAACCGGTGGCGGCGCGCGTCCAAATCAGCGCGGTCCAAAACGGATAAACGCCGTATAAATATTTCGTGCTAACGTGCGAAATGGCGAACAGCAGGCCGGACAAAATTGCCCACCAAAAACCAATATGGAAACCGCTGTGTTTTCGGCTTTTCTCAAATGATAATAGTAAAGACGCAAAAATCAAAATTATGATTCCTCCCATTTGTAAAACGGATAATTTTTCTCCCAAAAATTGCCAGCCTAAAACATAAAGAAAAACCGTGACCATCGCCCCGTTGAACGGACCGATATGCGTAACTTCGCCATGATGGACAGCCAAATAAAAAGTCCACAGCGCCAAACCAAAAGCCACGCCGGAGACAATCGCCCACAACCAATCAATTCCGACTAATAAATCAAAACCAATAAACGGCAACCCCAACAGAGCGCCGAACATTATAATTGTTGAATAAAAAGTATACACCACCGGCTTGCTCACGGACTTTTGAACAATCAACTTGTCAAGGATGAAGACGATTGCCAGCAAGAAATAACCCAAAATAGCTATAAGAAACCACATAAAATTACAACAGGTGAATGTCTTCTATTTCGCTTCTCTTATTTTTCAAAACCACCTCTTCAATATGATAAGTGCCGTTGCGTGGGGCGTGGAGAAAGCCGTTCATCGCCGCTTCGGCCAGCCAGCCGGATTTCAGCCAGTCAAACAGCCACTCGTGCGTGTATCTGGGATCATCCTGTTCAACTCCAGCGCCGGTTGACTCCAGCCACTGCCGATTAAATTCTTCCTGCGAGCCTACGGTCGGCGCCATAATTATCGGCAAGCCCAAACCGGCGTAAAAAGACAATTCGCTTGGTTTGGTCCACAAAATATCAGTGGCAAGCAAAATCTGATTGAATTTTTTGAAATATTCCAGTTTATTATCAGCAAATAAAATATTGATATGGCCGTTTTGTTTTTTCAACAATCCCAACTCTTTAATCACGCGCTGGTAGTACAAATAGACATCGTTGCGCACGCCGGCGATTAAATTCAATCTCATCAGCCCCTTATCAATGTGGTGGCGCAAACTGGTTAAAATCTGCGCGCCCAATTCCCTTTGCGCGCCCGCCCCGCCCACCGCGAACGTAATCGTCAGCGGATGTTTGGAAGCAAAACCGATCGGGCAATAATTATCGCCTAAAAATTCTTTTAATGTTTCATGATATTTTTTGCGATACCGTCCGTCTTCATCCAAATGGGCGATTCTTTCCCCCAAACTTTTTTTCAACACTTTTAAATCGCGTCCCCCGATATTTTCTTTCGGCAGAGGAAAACCGGTAACAAAAATTTGCTCCGGCTTGACGCCATACAATTCCAGCCGCTGTGCTCCTCGGCAAAATAGGCCGGCGAAAAAAACGCGTTGATTAATGGCAGAGGATTTTTATTCAACCGTTCAATCAAATCTCTCCCCCACCCTTTTTTGATCATTGAATAAATTGTTTTAAGCTGGATTGTCGGTGTGGATAAATCCCGTTTGGGATAAAACGGCTCAATGCGCTGAAAATAATCCATCACGGAAAAAATCGTTTCGCCGATCAGCGGTAAATTTTTTAAACGAGAAATTCTTTCATACAATCTCCTCCCGCCATCCCAGCGCCGGCGGTCGGAATTTGGAATCCCGGCGTAATTATTGGCGTTGATAATCCCCGCCTCGCTCTTAACCCCGTCTAAACCAACGACAAAATCCCGCAACGGAAAAGCCGCGCGCTGATGACCATAGCCCATGTCAACGGTGACAACATACGCGCCTAATTTTGTTGATTGTTTTGGGGGCATAGAGGCAAAACCATAAATCCTAAACTCTAAACAAATCCAAATGATTAAAACCCAAATATTCCAAACAATGTTGTTGTTTTATAATTTGAGTTTGAAATTTTTCGTTTGTTTAGGATTTCGAGTTTAGGGTTTCGAGTTTGATTATATTATACCACAAAAATAAAAAATCCGCCTGTGTTTAAGACGGATTACTTATCTTTTTCTTGCGTACAACCATTTGAACACAAAAGAAGGGATGCTCGCGAAGTTGGTGAGGAGCGCGAGCGACTCCGAAAGAGCTGTGTAGAGAAAAAGACTACTGCCGATAAGATCGCTTGCGGTATGAACGACCAAATGGGGAATTGGCGAACAGGAACCTGCTCCCACCGCACCTGAAGGCGTCAGATGGGCTCAACGGCGAGTCGCTGTCCGGGAACATGCTGTGCGGGAAGTCCACTTCCGCGCGTCCTTCGATAATGAGTCCTTTTGGGTTTGGCTTACGATCATCGACCGTGATTTGCCTCACAAATCCTGACACGCACGTGCTCAGCAGAGCGCTCACGCACTCCACCGTGCCTCCGCTGGCATCATCTTCCGGATTGACCAGCAGAGCGAAATTAACCTCGCGGTTTGCTGTTCGCCTCACGAACGAAACAGTAGGACAAGATCCGATAGAAAGCATAACTCTACCCCTCTACTTTATTCCCCCGTCAACATACCGCGCCTTGCGATATGCTGATTTAGAGAATAAAATATTCTACATTTTTTTGATAAAAATGTCAAGACCGCAGACTGACCTCATACACCACCTGCTCTAACTTGTGCACCGCTTGTTTGGCTTGGTCAAGTTTAGTCCGCAGATAACTGGTTAAATTAAATTCTATTAATTCCCCGATAATTTCCTGCGCCATATCAGCGCATTTTTTCACGGTTTTAATGTCGCGATTAGTCGCGGCTTTGATGGCGAAACGATACAATTCTCCCGGCACATCGCATAAGCCGGCCAAATAAACTTCACCGTCAACCGCCAAATCTTTTATTTCGCCGATTTTTCCATTAGTAACAAAATCAAAAAACAATTTCGCTTCCACATATTCTTCCAAAGCGGCCAAAAACGCGCCTTCGTGCATCATCTTGCTGTCTTTTTGGTGCGCCTTGCGCAAATCCAACAGCATCTTTTCCGCGAGATTCAGTTTTTCTTTCGCTTCTTCAACGCTGTCGCGATGCAAAGCGAAAATCACTCTTTTGGCGTGATGCAGGGCTTCGTTAGATTTATTAATAACTTCCACGCGCTTGCTGGCGTAAGTATGAAGATTCTGACGCAACTGACCGAGATATTTTGTGTTGAGCATACGTTTAATAATTAATTTTTATTTTAATTAAACGCGAAAACTTCAAAAACATCGCGACTAAAAACGGCACCGCGGCCATCAGTAATAATTCCGTCAAAACCAAAGGCGTGAGGGAAAAAACTTTTCTTAAAAATGGCGTATAGATCGCCGACACAAGAAAACCGGCGGTAATTAAAGAAATGTAAAGCAAAAATTTATTGGCTTTGATCTGCTCCCACTCCCGATTGATAAGTATAAGGAAAATCTGCGAAAAAATCAATGAGCCGAAAGCCAAAGTGCGCCCCAAATCCGTTTGTCCCAAATAAATCGCGAAATAATAATAAAAACCAAAGCTGATCGCGGTAATGCTGATGCCCTGCGAAAGAATTTTTTTCCAAAGCGCCGGGTTTATCAGGGGTTCGTTGACCGAACGAGGCGGTTCGCTCATCAACCCTTTTCTCGCTTTTTCCCGTTCAAAACCCAGCACGGCCGACGGATCACAGATCATTTCCAAAAAAATAATATGAATTGGAGTGAAAATTAAATTTTGTCCGAAAAATAAAGGCAAAACCGCCAAACCGACAATGGGAATATGAAAAGAAAAAAGAAAAACAAACGCGTGGCGGATATTATCATAGATTCTTCGGCCTTCCTTTACCGCGTTGACTATGGTGGAAAAATTATCATCCAAAAGCACCATGCCGGAAGCGGCGCGCGCGACTTCCGTTCCTCTCCGACCCATCGCGATGCCGATGTTGGCTTTTTTCATTGCCGGCGCGTCATTAACGCCGTCGCCGGTCATGGCCACGATTTCACCGTGTTTTTGCAATGCTTCCACCAGCAAATATTTTTGTTCCGGCAAAACGCGCGCGAAAATATCGTGATGCTTGACCGCCCCATACAAAGCGTCAGGGGATAATTTTTCCAATTCCGGCCCGGAAATGATATTTTCATTATGTTTTAGCTTTATCTGCTCGGCGATAGAATGCGCGGTGAGTTTATTATCGCCGGTAATCATGACAATCCGAATTCCGGCTTTTTGGCAGAGCTCAATCCCTTCTTTCACTCCCTCGCGCGGAGGATCGCTCATAATCAAAAGGCCGACAAAGTTGAGACCGTTCAAAGCTACCGGAGTATTTTTGGCGATTTCCTTGTAACCGATCGCCACGATTCTTAATCCCTCGGCAAAATTTTCTTCCAAAATTTCTTCTATTCTCTTTTTTTCCAGCGCTTCAACGTTGCTGTATTTTAAAACTGATTCCGGAGCGCCGGCCGTATATTGAAAATACCCGTCACTTTTGTCTTTCCAAATATGGCTGACCAATTTGGTTTTAGCGTCAAATGGCGCGTCTTCCGTTAAAATATGCTCATCATAAAATTTTTGCGCGTCAACCCCCAATTCTTTGGCAAAACGCTGGGTTTCCAATTCAATCGGGTCAACCGCGATTTGTTCCAGAGAAAGCAGGGCGGTTTTGAAAAAATGTTCGCAATCCGTTTGTTGTTTCTTCGCCTGCGCCAAAGTCAAAAGCCGGCCGGAAAAATAAATCTTCTCCAAAGCCATTTTTCCTTCAGTCAATGTGCCGGTTTTGTCCGTACAAATGACGGTTGCCGAGCCCAACAGCTCCACCATAGCCATTTCACGGATTAACGCTTTTTCTTTAGTCATCCGCCACACGCCCATGATTAAAAATACGGAAAAAACCACGGGAAATTCTTCGGGAATTAGTGAAATGGCAATCGTTAATCCGGCCAAAAGACCGGCGGTCCAGCCGTTTTTTATTGTTAAAAATAAACCGACAAATACCGCAAAGAATATCGCCGCTGAAGCGACATAGCGGACCAGATGATGAATTTTTTTCTGCAATGGAGTTTTTAAAGAAATGATTTTTTCCAACAAGTCCCCCAATTTGCCATATTCGGTTTCATTGCCGATTTTTTCCACCACAATATAACCTTCGCCCTGATTCACCAGTGTGCCTTGAAAAACTTTGTTTTCGTCTTTTACTATACCACCCGCTACTTCCGCCTTAGTGGCGGAAACAGATTCACCGGTTAAAATAGACTCATCAATTTGCAGACCGGGGGAATTTAATAAATAGCCATCGGCCCCGATTTTATCGCCGGCAGTGACATAAACCAAATCTCCGGGGACTAAAAACTTGCTTTCCAACTTAATAATTTTCCCATCG
>JACRPD010000048.1 GCA_016214105.1 Candidatus Magasanikiibacteriota bacterium | reverse complement strand
TATCACTTGGTGATCTTGGTCATTACGCCTGCTCCAACTGTGTGGCCGCCTTCGCGAATGGCAAACTTCATACCTTCCTCAAGTGCAACTGGATAGATAAAGATGATAAACCAAATTGCCATCGCGACAAGATTTAAAAACAAAGTTTTTGTCAACGCGCCAAAATTAATTTTAATCGCGTCCGGTAAAAAATATATTACGGTGGTAAAAAATAATCCGGTTAGAGCGACGCGATAAATTAAAGAAGTTGCGAATTGTGTCGGAGTTATGTTCTTGGAAAACTCCGCTAAATTGCTGAAAGACAATAAAATATATAAAACCAAAATTAAACTGACAAAGGCGGTTATTTTTCCAAACGGACGCGCTTGCAGCCAACCCAACACTGTCGCGTTAAACATCGGCAGAATTACAACGATTATAAAACTCGCGTATACCGCAACCAAGCCGACCAACAGCTTGGATTTTTTTATGAATAACAAATGCAAAATCACTGTCGCGATAAATAAAAACAAAATAAAAATGTCTAATGACGGAAAAAGATTGATGAAGTTCATATGACTACATTATAACTTAATAATACAAAACGAGCAACAAAAAATCCCGATTAAATCGAGATTATTTACTCCCCGCTGCTTACAAAAAACAAGCAATGGGAATAGGTCGGCCGAGGTGGAAATATGGCCTGACCTTGTGGTTTGATGGGTTGAATTGCGGCAAGCGCTATACTGCTGACCGCTGGCTGTTGAGGAGACGGAACTGGAATGACGGAGCGAAAACGGCGGAGGTAGCCGTCATTAACGAATAGCGTTCGAATTTTCGCGCGCGTCAGCTTGGTCTGGACTCGCGCCGTTTCGCCCTGCGTCCGGAACGGTCCGATGAGCAAAGTGAACCTCTGACTATCCCTCGCTCCGCTAGCTCCGATCCAGCACTCATCAGCCGGTTCAGCCACCACATTATCCGCGTAGTCTATCGCCTCTTTCTCGGTAGCGAAAGTCTGATTGACTCGCAAAAAATAGGATGTGGAAGGCGGAGCGAACACGGGCGGAGATGCGGCCGGCTGTTCCGGGACAGCAGCTTCGGTGGAAGGCGACGCGTCGCTTGGCGGGTCAAGCACTATGACCGGAATGTCTTCGGGAGCTCCGGTCGCCGCGTCTGGCTGCATGCACATTTGAAATCTGACCAGCGCGTCAAGCATGACACCGACGGTTGCTGGTGTCATAGAAGCAGGTGTGGCAGTTTCAGTTGCTCGATACGCGGCGCTGTCTTGGCGGGAACATGCGCGGGGCGTGGAGAACAAGAACAGAAGGATCACTATCGCGAGAAATATCATGGAACAACAAAGCCGCTTCATTGGATCGCAAGTCAGTTTCATCTTTCCCTCCATTTTATTATCTTGCCAACCCAGCAAACCATTTGCTGATTCGGCGTTATCTCTATCAATCAAACGATAAACAGAAATAACACCGAATCAAACTAAATTATAAAGAACAAATTATAACTCGCTTTTTAATTCTTCCAATAATTTCTTAACGCCGCGGCTAACTCTCCGCGGAACTCTGATTTTTACTCTAACATAATGATCCCCTCTTCCGGAACGGCCAAGATAAGGAATGCCGCGGCCTTTCAAACGAATTAACTGACCTGATTCCGTGCCTTCCGGCACAACAACTTGAATTAAACCCTCAATCGTCTCCACTTCAATCTTATCACCCAAAACAGCTTGGGTAAAACTGATTTCATTATCAGTGTACACATCAAAACCTTCGCGATGAAAAACTTTTTGATGTTTAATGTGCGCTTGCGCGTACAAATCGCCGCTTTGCCCGCCGTGCGGCGCCGCTTCGCCATGTCCGGATAAACGAATAGACTGGCCGTCATCTATGCCAGCGGGAATTTTTATATTAATGCTGGAAGTTTTGGCGAGAATGCCATCGCCGCCGCAATGTTTGCAGGCTTTACTTGATTTTTGTCCGCGGCCGTTGCAAGCCGAGCAAGAAACCACGGTTTGCATCGCGCCCAAAAAAGTGCGCTGAACTTGCGTTACTTGGCCTTGCCCGCGGCAAGTGCCGCAGGTTTCCACTTTACTCCCAGGCTCGCTGCCAGTGCCGTTGCAAACATCACATTTTGATTGCTTGCGCAATGATAACTTTTTTTCCACCCCAAAAGCGGCTTCTTTGAAATCAATTTCAACATCAACTTGGATGTCGCGACCGCGAGACGCGCGTCCGTTGCGGCGTGAAGAACCGCCGCCGAATAAGTCCCCAAAACCGCCGAACAAATCGCCAAAATCAGCTCCGCCAAAGTTAAAAGAAAAGCCGCCCTGACCGCCGCCCTGTTGCTGGCGGAACGCGTTCATCACGTCTTCCCAACTGCCGCCAGCCCCGCCCCAACCGCCCTGCTGTTCAAAATCAGAACCGAATTGGTCAAACTTCTTTCGTTTTTCCGCGTCGCCGAGCACCTGAAAAGCCTCGTTTATTTCTTTAAACTTTTTTTCATCCCCGCCCGGCCGGTCCGGATGATGTTGCATGGCGAGCTTCTTGAACGCTTTTTTTAATTCATCAGTCGTAGCATTCTTTTCCACGCCGAGAATTTTGTAGTAATCTTTACTCATAAATCACGTAACACGTAACATGGAACAAAATTTTCGACATCAACTAACAACCTCGCCCTCAATTGGTCCCTCGTCCTTCTTGTCTTCACTCTTGCCCTGAGCGTCACCAGCCGAAGGGTTATCGGCGTTATCCGCGCCCTTCTTATCTGCGGATGCCTGATACATCTTCATCCCCACGGCTTGCGCGGCTTTGGATAATTCTTCCGCTGATTTTTTAATCGCCTCAACGTCGTCTTTGTCTTTAACATCTTTTACTGCCTGCAAACCGGTTTCAACCGCTTTTTTCTCCTCATCAGTAACAGTTATTTTTTTCTCCTCAACGTCCTTCATCATCTTCTCGGTAGTATAAATCATTGTGTCCGCGATATTGCGCGCTTCAATCAATTCCTGTTTTTGTTTATCTTCGGTCGCGTGCGCTTCCGCGTCTTTTTTCATTTTTTCAATTTCGTCTTTTGACAAACCCGAAGATGATTCTATTCTGATTGACTGCTCTTTGCTGGTGGCTTTATCTTTCGCTTTGACGCTTAAAATACCATTAGCGTCAATATCAAAAGACACCTCAACCTGCGGCACGCCTCTTGGCGCCGGCGGAATGCCGTCTAACATGAATCTGCCCAATGTCTTATTATCATGCGCCATCGGCCGTTCGCCTTGCAAAACGTGAATTTCCACGCTCGGTTGATTATCCGCGGCAGTGGAAAATGTTTGTGATTTTGAAGTTGGAATCGTGGTATTGCGCTCAATCAGTTTTGTCATCACACTGCCCATGGTTTCAATGCCAAGCGACAAAGGCGTAACATCCAGCAACAGCACATCTTTAACATCACCGCGCAAAACCCCGCCCTGCACGGCCGCGCCAACCGCGACCACTTCATCAGGATTAACACTGATGTTTGGTTTCTTGCCAAAAAATTCTTCAACCTTTTTTAACACTACCGGCATGCGAGTCATGCCGCCGACCATCACAACTTCGTGTAAATCAGACGGTTTTAATTTCGCGTCTTCCATCGCTTTCCTAACCGGTCCGAAAGTTTTTTCAACCAAATCGCCGATTAATTCTTCCAATTTGGCGCGGGAAAATTTCATTACCAAATGTTTCGGGCCGTTGGCGTCGGAAGTGATAAACGGCTGATTGATTTCCGTATCTTGCGAAGTTGATAATTCAATCTTGGCTTTTTCCGCGGCCTCTTTAATCCGTTGTAAAGCCAATGGGTCTTTGCCCAAATCAATGCCTTCACTGCGTTTAAATTCATCTTGAATCCACTTAATAATAACCTGGTCAAAATCATCGCCGCCCAAATGCGTATCGCCGTTCGTTGACAGCACCTGCACATTGTCCGGCGCGATTTCCAAAATGGAAATATCAAACGTGCCGCCGCCCAAATCATAAACCGCGATTTTTTGTTCGGTTTTTTTGTCAAAACCATAAGCCAAAGCCGCGGCGGTCGGCTCGTTGATAATGCGCAAAACTTTCAAACCGGCAATTTCGCCCGCGTCTTTGGTCGCCTGGCGCTGGGAATCGTCAAAATACGCCGGCACGGTAATTACCGCCTCGCTTATCTTCTCGCCCAAACGCTCCTCCGCGTCAGCTTTTAATTTTTGCAAAACCATAGCGGAAATTTCCTGCGGGCTGTAATCCTTGCCTTGCATCTTGATTTTAACGCCCTCGCCTAATTGAATAATTTTGTACGGCATCAATTTCAAATCGCGCTGAACTTCAGCGTCATTAAATCTCCGGCCGATAAGCCGTTTGATGGAATACAAAGTGTTTTCCGGATTCGTAACTGATTGCCGTTTAGCCAACTGCCCGACCAGTCTTTCTCCGGTCTTGGAAACCGCGACAACAGACGGCGTAGTCCGCGCGCCTTCTTTATTTTCCAACACCTTTGGCTGGCCGCCTTCAATGATGGCCATGCAGGAGTTGGTGGTGCCGAGATCTATTCCGAGAACTTTACTCATATATTTTTTACAATGTCATCCCGAATCCCGCCGGGGGCGGGTGAGGGATCTTTCTTAAGAATAATTTTGTTAGTTAAACTGATTATTTGATTGTTAAATTGTTGAATTGTTTAGTTGTTTTATTGTTTTTTCATTTATTCTGTTTAACATCTCCAGTCTGGACATACAAGCTACTTTCATCAATGTCCGCAATAGTATCAATGTTTGTTTTAACGTCCCCCATTATATAAGCGCGACTATTATCTTTAATTTTAAAAACTGCTGGTGTAATTTTTTCTTCGTAATACTTAACATTATTTTGTTTTTTTATTTCATTTTGAAAAAAATTAATCATATAGCTTCCCAATTTTTCATCCGTCCCTAACGGGATTAACTTAAATATTGTATCCTCGTAGCAGGCAGTAAACTGCCGGCCTAACGATCGTTCCACCCCTGCGGGACTCGCGGTTCTCCCCTCTCCTTTATAAGGAGAGGGGCAAGGGGTGAGGTAACGGACATCACCGCTTGTCATTTATTTTTTTACACAAATCCATAATTTTTTTTACTACATCTTGCAGGTCAGTAAACATCTCCGCGCTGGAAAACCTTATAACAGTGAATCCTCTTGATTCTAGATATTCCTGCCTCTGTTTATCGTAGAAAACCGCGTCTTCATTTTCATGGGTAAGCCCGTCTACTTCTATCACCAATTTTACTGTTGAACAACAAAAATCAGTTATGAACGGTCCGATACTATACTGCCTCCTGAACTTAAATCCTAAATTCCTATCTCTTAAAACCCTCCACAATCTAACTTCGCCCAACGGCATTTCTTTTCTTAACTTTCTCCTGACTGTCGTCATGGGCTTGATATTATAAAATTTCGTCGTCATATTTTTACCTCACCCCTGCCTTCGGCAGACCCTCTCCTTATAAAGGAGAGGGCTTTCTGCCACTCGCCACTTCTATTTACTTCTTTTTCTTCTTCACAATTTTCAAAAAAATTTCGAATTTTAAATTTCTTTTGAAAATTGGTAATTGAAAATTGAATATTAATTGCTTATTTCGCCACAATCACTTTCGCCGCTTTTACCACTCTCTCGCCCATCACATATCCTGTTTCAACCTCTTTCACAATTTTTCCAACTTCAATTCCTTCAACCACTTCCTCGCCAACTGCCTCGTGAAATTTCAAATCTAATTGCTCGCCGACTGTTTTTATTTCTTCCAAACCATGCGCTCTCAACACATCGCCAAATTGCTTCATAATGTGCTCAATGCCTTTACGCCAATTCTCTTGTTCAATATTCAATGTTCCATGTTCCATGCCGAGCGCCTTCTTAAAATTTTCATACACTGGCAAAAAATCTTCCAACACCTGCATTTCGCTCATCTGCGCCCACTCACCGCGGCGTTTCTCAACTTCATTTTGCAAATTCTTATAATCCGCCAATGCCCTCTGCCAGCCGGCTTTGTATTCCGCGCACTCTACTTCTACTTTCTCGCAATTTTTGCAATGGCGGTGAAACAGTCCCTGCTTCTCTTCTTTCTTCTCCTCAACATTCTTCCCTACGCTCAAATCAATTGTCTTTTCGTCTGTCATAACAATTTAACAATATAACAATTTAACAATCAATCGTTTATTTTACTCAAACAGCTGACTAACAAATTCCGCCACGCTGGCATTGCGCGCGTAATCCATCCGCACCGGGCCCAGCAAAGCGAATAAACCGCCATTTCTCACCCGCGTGCCGACTAAACTGCAGACCTCGCCCAATGGATTCTGCCCGCCAACCAAAATTTTTGTCTGATTATTTTTAATTAAAGCGAACAAGTACTCAATCCGATCCTCGCATTGATCAAAAATATTTGAAAATTGCACCACTCGATCATAATCTTGAAACTCCGGCTGGGAAAATAAATTGGAAATGCCGGTATAATAAACATTATCAGGGCTGAAAGCGACAACCACCGCGCTGTCAGTCCATTCAGCGATAAATTTGCCGACGCGTTTTATTTGCGCCACCAATTCTTTTTCTGTCTTAGACAATTCTTCCATTTCGCTTCTGATTTTCTTGGACAAAACCACCGAAAGCATAATGTTTTCCACATAATACTTATAACCGGCTTCAGTGGGAATCCGTCCGGAAGAAGTGTGCGGATGAGTCAAAAAACCCTGATCTTCCAGCTCGCGCATTTCATTTCTAATCGTCGCGCCGCTAACTTCCAGATCACCTTCGTCCGCCAACAATTTGGACCCGACCGGTTCGGCCCGACTAATGTGACTTTCAACCACAAATTTGAGTAATTGCTCTTGGCGTTGGTTCATACTTTTGGCACTCTATACTAACGAGTGATAATATAACATTGTCATCCCAAGATGTCAAATCGTTGGTTATCCACAGTGCACCAGTCGCTTCGCTCCGGTGCACTGCAAGCAAAAAAACGGCAGAATGCCGTTTATTGAATTGGGAATGCGGCGCGCGGGACAGGAAGACCTGCATAGCGCGCCGCGATGGTGGGACAATCAAAACTACTGGGGGAAATAGGCAGGCCGAATGAGGTAGCACTGGCGGCGCGGATCATCTGGTGGAAGCTCCTGCACCCACCCGTATCCAGCTCGCTGCAAGTCGAATTCTGACTTGAATGCCACCTTGTGGAACTGACGAGCCGCGTCGTCACGATTCAACCCGTCGTAGTGGCCGAGAATCACCTGGTGTATCACCCGCTCGCCGGCTTCAGCCAGTTTGACGTTGAAACGCCTTATCAGGCCGTCACCGTCCACGAGCAGGCAGAGGACGTACTCTCTATTCAACTTGTCACCCCCTACTACGACCGTGATGAGCGGCGAAAGGAAAGGAGGTGTGCGTGCCACCTGCCAACTGGCCGGCGCTGCCTCTTGTTGAGGAACACCGACACCCGCCGCCGTCTGCCGAGCTCGACCAACTGCTGGTCCTTCGTGCCAATCCAGCGGGCACCACGCTTCCCTCTGATGTGCACCTTCACCCTATCAGTCGGATCCACATCCAAGTCCCTCTGTCTCATTAGTACACTCCTTCAGTTTGTCCCTGCTTCGGCCCTCCGTTTGTATGAACGAAGTACAAAGCCGAAAACATGGAGGGGATTATAATAAAAGACAGCCCTGATGTCAAGAGCCAAAACAAAAATGTCAACGGGAAGTTAAAATGTCATAGTTTCCGGGAAGTTAAAATGTCCTACTTTGGC
>JACRPD010000046.1 GCA_016214105.1 Candidatus Magasanikiibacteriota bacterium | reverse complement strand
GACATGGTTGGCCATACAGGCAAAGTGAATGCCACAGTCAAAGGTTGCGAAGCGATTGATAAGGGGCTTGGGAAGATTGTTGAATATGTTTTAGCCAAGGATGGTGTGATGCTGGTTACGGCGGACCATGGCAATGCCGAGGAGATTATCAATTTGCAAACCGGCGAAATTGACAAAGAACACAGCACCAATCCGGTGCCGCTGTTGATTGTCGGCAATAGCTACCGCGGCGTGGCCGGTCCGACCGGCGATCCGCCGGACGGCGACTTGAGTCTTTTGCATCCGGTCGGCATGCTGGCGGATGTCGCGCCGACGATGTTAAAAATCATGGGCGTTGAACAGCCGAAAGAAATGACTGGGAGAGCGTTAATCTAATACAAAAGCCGCGTTTATCGCACGGCTTTTTTAATTTCTTCAATAATTTCTTTTTCCACTTCTGTCAGTGTTTTGCCGGCAATAATTACCGTCGCTTGTTTTTTATCGCCAACCACCGGCGGGTAGGATTTTAGAATTTGTTTCGCGTCATAGCCTTTCAGCGCGTCTAAAATAATATGGACGCGCGGCGTCTGGTCGTCCGGTCCGCTTTGTTCGTGGAAAAGGACGATAAATTTCGCTTCCGGCGCGGTGCCGATAATCTCGTGGATGATGTCGTAAAGATCGTCGGCATGCGCTCCGGAACGGACAAATTCATCGCGAGTAATGGTGATCCAGACAACGCCAGTCGCGGTATCGTGCTGAAGATGCGACAGCGCCTGCCCCCAAAGCTTCAGAGTCGCGAGCGAGCGGGTGCGGTAAAGATTTTGCACAATGAAATCACGGTCAGCGCCAAGATGCATCAGTTCGCTCGCGGCAGTGAGCGCGCGCGGCTGGACGTTCGCTGATTTGAAACTGCGGGTCGCGCCAATCATTCCGGTCAAAAGCGCGGTGGCGATATCTTTATCAATATTTTCCGCCTGCCAGTCTTTGAAAAGCCGGTACAGAATTTCCGCGGTTGATGTCGCGGTAATGTCAGTTAAATTAATGTGTCCGAAATGTTCGTTGCCGTTTGAATTATCAATATTGATAATCGGTTTTTTATAAAAAAGCTCGGTATTGTTGTCGTAAATCCCGCCGAGCGCTTCCAAATCCGGCGTGCCTAAAACAAAAATAATATCATATTTGAAATCAGACTGGGCGGTGCGGATATCTTCGCGGTTTAAAAAATTGTGCTGGGGCGTGATAAAAATCCGCAGCTGTTCCTCTTTTAAGTCGTAGCTCAATTCTTGCACTCCGGCGCGGCGCACATCAACCGTGATAATGAATTTTTGCAGATAAGGGAAGCGATCGCGGATGCTCTCGGCGCGTTTGAGAAATTTAAGCGTTTTCGGCAGATGAAAGTCTTGCGCAACCAAATCTACCTGCTTGCCGATTTTTTCCAAAAACAAAGCCAGCGCCAGCCCGCTCGCTATCGCGTCGCCGTTGCCGTTCGCATGAAACACAACCAGCGCGTGCTTGCTGTTTTCAAGCAATTTTTTGATTTGTTCCGCTTCAGTTAATGGCATAAATGAATATATGATTATATCAGCCATCGCGATTTATGTCAATCAAGCCAAAGATGCGGGTTTGTGGATAAAAATTTGCTGTCTTTTTAGCTTAAATTAGGCACTTCTTGCAATGTTTCGCTTTTTCCTGTATTCTATATAAAGTATACCACTTATGGCGAAAGAGCTACCAAAGGCTTACGAGCCGCAAAAATACGAAGACGAAATTTATAAGAAGTGGGAAGAATCGGGATTTTTTAACCCCGATGTTTGCGTTGAGAAAGGGATTTGTAAAAAGGAAGCTAAGTCGTTTTCCATTATGTTACCGCCGCCAAACGCTACCGGTTCTTTGCATATTGGCCATGCCATGATGCTGGCAATCGAGGATTTAATAATCCGTTATCATCGGATGAGAGGCGATAAAACTTTGTGGATACCCGGCACTGATCACGCCGCTATTGCCACTAACGCCGTAGTGGAAAAACAGTTAGCCAAGGAGGGAAAGACAAAAAATGATTTGGGACGCGAAAAATATATTGAACGAGTGAAAGAGTATATTGGAAATTCGCAAAATAATATCCGCAATCAGGTGCGCAAAATGGGTTCCAGTTTGGATTGGAGCCGGGAGGCGTACACCTGGGATGATGAACGAAATTTGGCGGTTAGAACCATGTTTAAAAAAATGTATGGCGATGGTTTGATTTACCGCGGGTATCGGATCGTCAATTGGTGCCCGCACTGCCATTCCACCCTGGCTGATGACGAAGTTGAATACAAAGAACAGAAGACAAAATTTTATTATTTTAAATACGGTCCGGTTATAATCGGAACGGCTCGGCCGGAAACGAAATTTTTGGATAAAACAATTATCGTTCATCCAGAGGACAATAGATACAAGAAACTGCAAGGAAAAGAATTTGACATGGAGTGGATTGGCGGAAAAATTAAGTGTAATGTGATAGCTGACGCGGTATCTGATCCGGAGTTTGGCACCGGAGCCATGACTATCACTCCGGCGCATAGTTTTGAAGACTATGAACTGGCAAAAAAATATAATCTGTCAATCGTCCAGATTATTGATGAAGATGGAAATTTTACCGAAGCCGCCGGCGAATTTGCCGGTAAGAACGCCCAAGAAAGTCGAGAAGAGATTGTAAAAATTCTAGCAAGCAAGGGTTTGGTTGATCATATTGATGAAAATTATACCCACAATTTATCTGTTTGTTATCGCTGTAAAAACACGATTGAGCCGCTACTTTCTAAACAATGGTTTATAGATGTTAATAAAGAATTTGGTTTTAGCCAATCCAAGAACCATCCGATCGCCGGATTTAAAGATGGACAAAAAGTGACTTTGAAGAAATTAATGCAACAGGTGGTAAACAATGGCCAGATTGAAATTATCCCCGAGAGATTCAAGGCGACCTATTTTCATTGGATAGATAATTTGCGTGACTGGTGTATTTCCAGGCAGATTTGGGTGGGGCACCAGATTCCGGTTTGGTATCGTTCGGCTAACGCTCACGACAAGTCGGAAGAAATTTATGTTGGGACGGAAGCGCCCAAAGAAGATGGTTGGAAGCAGGAAGCCGATACTTTGGATACGTGGTTTTCTTCCGGATTATGGACATTCTCTACGTTGGGCTGGCCAAGCAAAGACACGAAAGATTTACAAGTTTATCACCCGACTTCGGTCTTAGAAACAATGTTTGATATTTTGTTTTTTTGGGTGGCGAGAATGATAATGATGTCCACCTATGCTTTGGGAGAGATTCCTTTTGAAAAAGTATATTTACATGCCAGAGTTTTGGACAAAGACGGCGAGAAAATGAGCAAATCAAAACCGGAGACCATGATTGATCCGTTGGTTGTGTGTAAGCAATACGGCACTGACGCGGTGCGCTTGTCTTTGCTCATGGGAATCACGCCCGGCTCTGATATCCGGTTATCTGAAGACAAAATCGCCGGGTTTAGGAATTTCGCGAATAAGTTGTGGAATATTGCGAGGTTTGTGAGCGTAGTCATTGCGAGCCCAGAAGTGGCGAAGCAATCCAGTGGCGAAAAAGCTGGATTGCCGCGTCGTCGCTGCGCTCCTCCTCGCAATGACAGTGGGACATTGGCAGACAAGTGGGTACTTAATCGCCTCAATGAGACAATAAAGACAGTGACGGAAAATATAGAAAAGTTTAATTTCTCTTTGGCCGGCGAACAATTGCGCGATTTTACGTGGAATGAATTGGCTGATTGGTATTTGGAAATTTCAAAGATAGAGAAAAATAAAGACGGAATTTTGAATTATATTTTGGAAACAATTTTGAAGTTGTGGCACCCGTTTATGCCATTTGTTACCGAACAGATTTGGGGAGAGATTTACGGCGGAGATGGTTTGCTGATGGTGGAGAAGTGGCCATCTGTCATTGCGAGGAGGCCAAGGGCCGACGCGGCAATCCAGTTTGGTCTGATTCAGAATATCATCACAGGAATCCGTTCGCTCCGCGCGGATTATAAGATTGATCCGGCGAAGAAGTTGAATGTTGTTATTAGCGCTGGGAAAATGGTAAAATTGTTGGTGGGAAATGTTGAGATTATTAAGGGGTTGGCGAGATTGGAAGATTTAAAGATAGAAAAATCAGCGGCAAAATCTGCTGATTGCGTTGGATTTGTGGTAGGCGGTGCGGAAGTGTTTGTTGATTTGAGCGGCGCGGTTGATT
>JACRPD010000045.1 GCA_016214105.1 Candidatus Magasanikiibacteriota bacterium | reverse complement strand
TTAAATAAAAGCAAAATTGAGGAGATGGTGGGAAAGTTTATTAAAGTGAAGATAGAAGTGTTGTGAACGATAGGAGAAGTGGTGGTGGATAAGAGATAAAAAAACGGACTCGCGTCCGTTTTAATATCATATTTTTTAATACAACATTTAATTTTCTCCGTTGGACTCGTCGATTTTAATTTTAATTTGTCCACCATTAGCGCTGGCTACAGCCGGCAATAAATCTGCCGATTCATCTGTTTCATAACCAACACTGACGCCATTACCATTAAGACTCTTGTATGAGTTCAATACCATTGCCAACCTTTCCACATCAATGTGTCCGCCCGCTTTAAAAATTTCTCTAATATATTCAAGATCTTCGCCTGTGAGTTGTACATTTAAAATTACTGGCCCGTCTAATTCAATTTGAGTAGCTCCCCGCCCGTGTGTTTTGTCTAATATTCTGCTTATTAATGTCTCCGCCTCCATTGCGTAGGTTTTTTTAATTTGAAATTATTTTCTCCCCCCACTCCCTCGCCGCGCTCGGTCCATTCCCAGTCACTACATTGCCGTCCACAACAACCGGCTGACGGACATATTCCACGCCGTTGTCAGCAAAAATCCTCGCCAACTCGCCGTCGCTATCCCAACCGGTGGCTTTTTTATTTTGCAAAACTCCGGCTTTCGCCAAAATCCTCGGTGAAATGCAAATCGCGCCATACGGCTTGCCGGTTTTTTGCCACTCGCGCAACAATTTATAACTATCCTCATTATCCAAATGCTCCAGCGCCCCCGGCCCGCCGATGAAGAATAAACCATCGTAATTGTGTTCCCTCTCCTCCGCAGAGGAGAGGGCGGGGGAGAGGTCTCGCCTCGCGTTCAACTCGCTCACAATCAAATCAACCTCCACTGCTGAACCGTCTTTGGCAATCGCCTTCCCGGCCATATCAGAAACAGCAACGACTTGATGCCCGGCCGCTTCCAAAACTTTTTTCGCGTCGCCATACTCAATCGGCTGAAACCCTTCGCTGGCAATTATAAATAAAATCTTCTTAAACATCTTTCTTCAAAATGCTCGTCCACATTCAAAATCTCATGATGTTTTGTATTCGGTCCCAACAAACAAAGCCCTAATTCAAAAGTTTTAATTTTATCGCGAATTTCTTCAGCTAATTCCGGGTGCTCCTCTTCGTCTTCAGCCATTAAACGCAAACTGTCTAGTCGTTTTTCCATATCATCCAAAATATTCTGAAAATCAATTATCAAATCTTGATATTTTTTCTCGTCAACGCTCAATATCGCTTGCTTCACGTGTTCTTTTATTTCTTGGTCAACCATTATCAACACTTCGGTGATCTCCTGCCTCTCGTCCAAAGAAAAATAGCTCGCCCCGCCGCCGGAACGCAAATCATGATAATCCGCGCCATGCTCTTTAAACTCCGCGTATTTTTGTTTTAATTGCACATGCAACCGGCCCAACAAAAACTTTTCGCCCAACCGGCCTTGGCTCATGCTGCAAAGTTCGTCAAAGGCCTTCCAATACGGCCAAATTTTTTTGCCTAAAGAAACAGTGATGTTTTCCACCTCATCTATCCCGACTTCAATATCGTCGCGCAAATGTTCCAGCGCGTGCTTCATTTCTCTCGCTGTCAATTCCGGAACCAAAGGCGGCAAGTTCTGATACATGCGCTCAAAAATATCTATAGTGTGTTTTACTTGCGGATGATGCATATATTATATTATATCATATCAGCATATACTCTTTCCAACGCAAATACAATTCCCGCGTGGCGAATATGTCCCCGGCGCAATAGCGGGCGATCTTCTCCTGCTCGCCGGCCGCGAACAGCGTCCCGACATCATGGCCGGTAACACCCTGCGCTTTTGGCGATTCAATGCCGAATGATTTGCAGAAAAAATCCAAATTAAATTTACGAACGGAATTATAAAAAGTAAGCTGTTCCAGCAAATCAGTATGCGCCTCGACGCTGTAGCGATAAGGCATTAAATTTTTTGTCGGCTTAACTCTTTGCATCGCGGAACGCAGCATCAGCACCGGACAGTCAAACCCCCGGCCGTTGAAAGTGACAAATTTGTCCGCGCGCGAAATCGCCTGCCAAAACTTTTCCAAAATCTCTTTCTCGCTCCCCGCCCAATATTTAATATTATTTTCCTCAAATTCTTTTCCGGTTTCGCTGTTAAAATACACCGCGCCTTTTTGCGTTTCAACCGACAGCATGCCGATTGCCACAATCTGATTGGTTAGCGCCCACAAAGCCATCTGATCAATGGCCTTATCTTTGTCTTCCCCGGTCTCCGCGCCTTTCAACAGATAATCCTGCCTCGCCTTATCCAATTGGCTAAAATCCTGCGCCACGGTTTCAATGTCAAAAACGATGGTGTTCATATTATTCTATTTATGTTTTAATCTACTATAACAAAACAAAAAATAAAATACAATAACAAAAAACCCGCGTTCAGCGGATTTTTTTGATAAATTCTAAAATTATTGTTTCTCTTTTTTCTTTGTGTATCCCTTCCCGGGCGTCCAATCATAATCTGTCACATCAATGACTTGCGCGAGGTCTTCGGTGTCCCCATACACAAAATCTTTGCTTGGTCCTTCTGAAACATTTTGTTTAGCTCCAGGCTCCGACGGTTTTATTACAACTCTGCAGACTGGTTCAAAAAACTTTGTGTCTCATTTGCCATCGCTATACACCAATTTGGCGCCGCATGCCGTGCAAAACTTCCCCGGAGGCTTGACCGGAGCGCCGCATATACCGCCTATGGTGG
>JACRPD010000041.1:5227-5786 GCA_016214105.1 Candidatus Magasanikiibacteriota bacterium | reverse complement strand
AGTTTACCGGTAGATAAATGCCAAGATCTTAAATTGGAGGCTTTGCCGCAAAAAACGCGCGAAGCTTTTTTGGCTTGCAGTAAAATTTCGTTGTTTAAAAAAAACAGCTGGTACTTGGCTGGCGGTACGGCTTTGGCTTTGCGCGCTGGACACAGACAGTCGGTGGATTTGGATTTTTTTACTACTCAAAAAAATTTTAAAGAGGTAGAAGTGGAACGAGAGTTATTCGCCACCGGCAAGTGGCAGACCACCTATCGAGAAACAGGAACAATTTACGGTGTTTTTATGGGCGCGAAAATGAGTTTGATAGCCTATCCGTTTTTTGTCCCGAATAAAAATAAGTTTACCTTCGGCACGATTAAAATTTTGTTGCCGGACGACATCGCGGCGATGAAAATCATCGCCGTCAGCCAGCGCGGACGCAAGCGCGATTTTTATGATCTATATTGGTATTGCAAGAATATTGAACCGTTAAAAAATGCTGTATTGCGGGCGGTAAACCAGTACCCGGGACAGAGCGATAATATAAACCACATTATTAAAAGTTTGGTTTATTTCG
>JACRPD010000041.1:0-5207 GCA_016214105.1 Candidatus Magasanikiibacteriota bacterium | reverse complement strand
CCCGAGCCAAAATTGTTTTTCTCCGCCAGCTGGAAACAAGTGAAGCGTTTTTTTTCAGACGAAGCGAAAAAGCTGATGTGGGCCATGTTGAAATAATTTAATTGACAAAATACGCTAGATTTAATATAATTCATCCGTTCAAGAAAATGGTGTTTGTTGCCGGTTGGTTGTATCACCTCGCTGGTCGATGAGATGATTACTACTCGGCAACACCCCTCCTATCTTCTTGAGCAACGCATTTTAACGTTGTTTTTATTTATCTTAAAAATATGAGCGAAAAAATATTATTCACATCAGAATCTGTCACTGAAGGCCACCCGGATAAAATCTGCGATCAGATTTCAGACGCGATTTTGGATACTCTAATCGCGCAAGACCCGACATCTCATGTTGCGGTAGAATGTTTCACCACCACCGGCCTAGTAATTGTCGGCGGCGAAGTAACCACGCGCGGTTATGTTGACGTGCAAAAAACCACCCGCGAGGTCTTGGAAAATATCGGCTACACTGATCCGGATTTTGGCATTGACGCGGAACATGCCGGTGTCTTGGTTTCCATTCACGGACAGTCTCCGGACATCAATCAAGGCGTATCAAAACAAAGTATTGAAGAACAGGGGGCAGGGGATCAGGGTTTGATGTTTGGTTTTGCCTGCAAAGAAACTCCGGAATTGATGCCATTGCCGATTATGCTGGCGCATAAATTAGCGCGGCGCTTGGCTGAAGTCCGCAGGGACGGAACATTGAAGTATCTTCGTCCTGATGGAAAATCTCAAGTCGCCGTGGAATATATTGAAGGCAAGCCAGCGCGATTGCACAATGTTGTTATCGCGGCGCAACATAATCCGGATATTACTTTGGAACAGTTGCGCGCGGATATTATTGAGAAAGTGATTAAGCCGGTTTGTGTGGAGTATTTGGATGATCAAACAGAATTCTTTATCAATATGACAGGCAAGTTTGTCATCGGCGGACCGCACGGCGACACCGGTTTGACTGGCAGAAAAATTATTGTTGACACTTACGGCGGAATGGGCCGGCATGGCGGCGGTTGTTTTTCCGGCAAGGACCCGTCTAAAGTTGATCGTTCAGCCGCGTATATGGCGCGTTATGTCGCGAAAAATATTGTTGCCGCTGATTTGGCTGACAAATGCGAAGTTCAATTCGCTTATGTAATCGGCCGCGCTGAACCAACATCAGTCGGTGTGAATACTTTTGGCACCGGAAAAGTCAGCGACGAGAAATTAGTTGACGCGATTAGAAAAGTGTTTGACTTGCGTCCGGGTAAGATTATTCAACACCTTGATTTACTCAAACCGATTTACCGCGCCACTGCGGCGTATGGACATTTTGGGCGGAATGAGTTTGGTTGGGAGAAAATTGATAAAGTGGAGGAGTTGAAGCGAGCGATTGGGTAATTGTAGATTCAATACCCCTCTCCTAATGAGGAGAGGGGACAAATCAAAAACCCCGTTTATATCGGGGTTTTTAGTTGCTTCTTTTTCCACAAAATTTTTATGAAAAAGGAAGGGGTTGGGCTGGTGTTGACTGGAAGAGTCAAGTTAGCCCGAGGAAGGAACGTTGGGAAGGGAGATGGCGCAAACGGTGATGTCGAATCGTTGCACCCATCCGACACCGCAGTAGCAGAGGAGTGGTGTGATGTGAGCCGATAGTTCTTCCGGCGAGCACCGTCCGCGCCGCCAGAACGGCGAGCGGGTGATGCGGCGGCGTTCCAGCCGCGCCAGAACCGGAAGCGCAATCGCCTCCAGCACGGCCCACGGTTCCGAGAGAAACCATGTGGTGATGGAGCACCCGCCGATGATCGTCAAGATCATGGCGGTGAGGTCGAATTGGGGCGTTGTCTGCCCCATAGGCAGCGACCACATGGCACACCCGGTTAAGAAAAGAACCGCAAGGATCCAGAACCATGTCAGATTGTAGTTGCGGCTGATCATGAAAATCCTCCTTTCAGCCTAAACAACAATGTAGTATAGCACAATTCTACAATTTTGTCAAGGGTTGTGATACACTAGTAGTTAGTCTTAGCTTTTTTAATAATCCGGATAATACAGATAATCCAGATTTACGGATAACGAATTTATAGTGAACTTATATGGAGGATAAGTTGTTGTACAAAGATTTGACCTATAAAATACGCGGAATTTTGTTTGAAACACACAATGAACTGGGGAGAATGTTGAACGAAAAACAGTACGCCGACTATTTGGAGGGAAAGTTTAAATATGATGGGATAGTGTACAAAAGAGAAGAGTTTGTACTTGGTAATACATCAATGGAGAGAAAACGTCGCTGTCGAACTGATTTTATAATAGAAAACAGAATAATTGTGGAATTAAAAGCAGTAAGTTTGTTGACAAAAGATGATTATTTTCAGTGTCAAAGATATTTAGCAACCGCCGGGTTAGAATTGGCTTTGCTGGTAAATTTTAGGACCAAGTATCTAACAATCAAACGGATATTAAATCACGAGCTCTACAACCAAAAGCTCGCCAATCATAGTCATCCACAATCGCATCCGTAAATCTGGATTATCTGTATTATCCGGATTATTATTTATATGAAGAAACAAACTACAATTGCAGTCCTCGGCGCGGGGAATATGGGCACGGCAGTGGCTCAAGTTTTGGCTGACAACGGCCATGAGATTAGAATTTGGAATTGGGAGGGTGACCATTTGCCTTTACAGCAGATTGAAAAGTATCATGAGAACAAGAAGTACTTGCCTAAAGTTAAGCTGTCAAAAAATATTATTCCGAAATACAAAATTGAAAAGGCGTTGGAAAACGCGGAGATTATTTTTTTTGTGGTTCCTAGCGGGGCAATGGAGCATACGATTTCTTTCGCGGCGCGCAGTATTCAACATGACGCGATTCTGGTTGATGTATCAAAAGGCATTGAACCGCACTCATTGCGGATTATGACGGAGATTATCGCAAAACATGTGCGCGCGAGTTTGCGAAAAAATATCGCGACGATTTCCGGACCTGCCGTGGCCGGTCAAATGGCAAGCAAGCGTTATACCGCCATGAATATCGCTTCGGCTAATAAAATCGCGATAAAAAAAGTCAGAGACGCGATGGAAAATAAGTATATTAAATTAATTCCAACTTCTGATGTGATTGGTGTTGAAGTTGGCGGTTCATTCAAAAATGTTTATGCCATCGCGGTTGGCATGTGTGATGGGTTAGGTTTGGGTTTGAATACAAAAGCGGCGCTGTTAACTTACGCTTTGTGCGAGATCGCGGATTTAATCAAGGCAATGGGAGGCAAGAAAGACACCGCTTACGAATTGGCCGGAGTGGGAGATTTAATTGGCACTTCGCTTTGTCCGGAAAGCAGAAACCGGACTTTTGGCGAATATTTAGGCAAAGGGATGTCTGGCAAGCAGGCGCTTAAACACATGAAACAAACCGTTGAAGGGGTTGATGCGATTAACTGTCTATTGCGTTTGGCGGAGAGACAAAAAGTGGATGCGCCGTTTGCCAAAACGATTTTTGCTTGCGTTAACACTAAAGGTGATCCACGCTTGACTTTTAAGAAGTTTTTAGGTAATTTATAGCCATATGGAACAAGAAAATTTTTCTAAAAAGAAAAAGTGGTTTAAGAAGAAATGGCCGTATATAGCGGCAATTATTTTATTATTGGCCGGCGGGGCGGTTTGGAGCAAGTTTGGAGGCTCATCAGCGCCGCAATATGAAACCGCGAAAGTTATCCGCGGTAATTTGGTGCAGACTGTTGATGCCACCGGCAAGGTTGAATCAGCTGATGAAATCGGCTTGCGTTTTGAATCCAGCGGAAAGATTTCCAATTTTTATAAACAAGTCGGCGTTGATCAAGCGAAAGCGAATAAGGAACAGATCGAGGTCAGCTCCGCGAATAGCATTACTGACGCGGAGGCGCCGCTGGACACCGCGAAGAATAATATGAAATTGGCCGAAGGCAGCGAGAATAGTTTGATTGTGAGCGACGCTTATGGCGACATGATTTCCGTATTGAACGCGACCCAGAATACTTTGGCCAACGCGCTAACCGAAGCGGATGATATTTTGGGCGTTGATAATACTTTGGCTAACGACGATTTTGAAAACGTGTTGGCCGCTCTGGATACGGGCAAAATAAATATCGCGAAAGTAAAATATTATGCCGCCAAAACCGCAAAGGGCGACGCGGATATCGCCATTAATCCGTTGTCCAGCGCGTCGGCGCATTTAACAGTAGATTGGGCGGCTGATACGGCTGAAGAAGCGTTGGTAACAATGAAAGAATTGCTGTTTGCCGTGGCCGCGGTATTAGATCAGACCGCGCCAATCGGCAGTTTGACCCAAAGTAAATTAGATACTTTGAAGACTAACATCCAAACCGCGCGGGAATCTGTCGCGACTCAATACACCGCGTTGATTAATCAAAAACAATCAATTAAAGACGCACTGAATAGTTATGAGACTTATTTAATCGCTTATAACAAAGCAAAAAATAATTTAGATAACACAAAAAAGAAAGCCGAGGCCGATACCGCCTCTTACGAAGCGCTCGTGAAGCAGGCGGAAGCGAATTACGCGGACGCGAAAAATCCTCCGCGCGATGTTGATTCAGCCGGATATTACGCGGCGCTTTCGGCCGCGCAAGCCGGCTTGGCGCAATCGGTTGCCACGCGGAATAAGTCCATAATTTTCGCGCCGGTTGACGGTGTCATCGGCAAGATTGATTTTAAAGTCGGGGAGTATGTCAGTTCGCAGGATGAAGTGCTAAAAATTGTTAGTCCGCATTTTGAAGTTAAAGTTGACATTCCGGAAACCGATATCGTAAAAATTTCTTTGGGCAATACCGCTCAAATTACTTTAGACGCGTTTGGCGATGATGTTATTTTTCGAGCCACGGTCGTGGAAGTGGAAAAAGGCGAGACAGTGATCCAAGATGTGGTTTATTACACAGTAACTTTGACATTGACCGATGATCCGGCTCGCGAGATTTTAAATGGCATGACCGCGAACGTTGTGTTTAACACGGAAACAAAAGAAAACGTTTTGTTTATTCCCCAGCGCGCGGTTTTAATAAAAGACGGCGTCCGGCGCGTTAGAGTTTTAGAAAATGGCGAAATTAAAGAAGTTTCTGTGAAATTAGGTCTGCGCGGCGATGGTGGATTAGTTGAGATTTTGGAAGGTTTGAGCGATGGGAGTGAAGTGATT
>JACRPD010000007.1 GCA_016214105.1 Candidatus Magasanikiibacteriota bacterium | reverse complement strand
CCCTCTCCTACAAGGAGAGGGAACTTCTCTAACTCTCGTCAAATCCATCTCACAAACACCCATAACATCAAAACATACAATACCAGATTAGTCATTAGAAAGTAAACCTGTCTTCGCCAAATTATCCCAGGCTGACTCAAATGAAACCGCGCGAACAATTGCATAATATACCAAACCCAAGCCGTGAACGCCCCGAGCGCGAGATAGCCGAACGGCAAAAAATTCTGCGCCCAGATTATTTCCCAAACAGACAAAGCGACAATTAACGACCACAGAAGCAAGCTACGCCAGCTAACCGCAAAGTACATTTGCCAAATCAACAAAGAAATCGCTCCGACGATCGCGCTTCCCGCCAAACTCGCCAGCCAAAACGGCACGGACGGAAAAAAGCTGCCCAGGGCGTAAACCAAAGTCAGAACCGCGTAAGCGACAAACACCCACAACATCATGCGGATGCGGCGATAAGGTTTTTCTTCATAACTCAATCCGCTTGCCCGCCGCGCCAGTTGGGAGAACAAAAAAACCATAATCAATCCGGCAAAGACGATCATGCTGTTGCGCCACAAACTATCCTCCAACAATACCAACAAAATTACGCACGCCGCGGCGCTGGCCAAAATCAATGCTAAATCCCGCGCCGAACCGCGCTGTTTATTGGCGTTAAAATACCGGCCGACAACCGCTAACACTGCCAGCCAAACCAGCAGCACAATTAAAAACTGCCACCAATTTTCTATTTTGATTAAAAAAAACAAAACCGCTCCGCTCACTCCGCCCATCACCGCGCCAAAAATATAACGCCAAGTCATAACGCTTCCGCTTTTTTAATTAATTGGTCTAAAATCAATAATATGTTCACCATATCACCTTGCGCGCCATTCACATCCCAAAAAGCTTGCAGATGATCGTCCAACAATTCGGCTGGAACTCGCATGGCAAAAAATTGCGTTTAAATCTTATTATTTTTGAAGCGAGGACTGTGTGACGAGCTCGCGCGAGGAGTTCCGCAGCGAAAAAATAATAAGATTTCGCTTGGAAACTGATTATTAGTATACTATATAAGTAGACAAAATACAAAATACCTGCAATAATACGAATATGAAAAATTATGCTGAAAACAAACGAGTCGGATTTGATTATGAGATTCTAGAAAAACTGGAAGCCGGCTTGTTATTGACCGGACAAGAGGCAAAGTCAATCAGAACCGGACACGCCAGCCTGAAAAGCGCTTATGTAACTCTTCATAATAACCAGGCAATACTCACCAATGCCCACATACCAAAATATAAATTCGCCGGACAACTGAAAGATTATGACCCGGAACGAAGCCGGACGCTATTGTTAAAACAGCAAGAAATCAATTATTTAAGAGGAAAACTGGAACAAAAGGGCTTGACAATCGTACCGCTTTCATTATATAATAAAGGCCGCCATATTAAATTGGAAATCGCCATCGCCCGCGGCAAAAAACAATACGATAAGCGAAGAACGATAAAAAACCGAGAATCTAAACGAGAAATAGGCCGGGGGCTCCGTGGCGTAATTGAAAATTAAAAATTACAAATTGAAAATTGATCGCAGGGGATGACAGGGTTCGATGAATGGAATAAGTTAATCAGCACAGGCATGTCGAGGAAGCGCTGGTCCTCGTAAATCACATAGCGCGATATACAAATGTCAATTTTGTATCAAAAGTGAAGAATGCTTTGGCTAACGCCTTTAGCGTTCCGACCTTTGCAACCGCCGTCGCTTAATCGCTTCGGCCATCGTTTTCCGTAATGCTCGCTAACGGACAAACGGTGTAAACCCAGCGAGCGTAGGATTGAACCGCCGCCATAACGGTTTAATCCGAAAGTTAATTATGGCTAGCCGCCGCCTTTTGGCCGCTTCTTTAAGCGGCGGTGAAACACCAGAACGGCTAAACATGTAGTCTGTTCTATTAACCCGTTCAGACCCGGGTTCAATTCCCGGCATCTCCACTATTCGACTCACCCTTCGCATTGCTCAGGGTTCGCTCATAGTAAACCAAACCCGCGAACTACTTTTAACTGCTGTCAAGCGCAGTGAGTCGAATATCCTGAGCGAGGTGCGTAGCACCGAGTCGAAGGACGACCGAAGCACAACACCATGATAAAACGATTTTTCACATATATTGCCCGATGCGGCGATCAAAGCCTTTACACTGGATCAACTGACGACCTGACAAAACGTGAAAAAAAACACAACAGTGGTGCTGGCGCAATATATACAAAAACCCACTTACCGGTAAAAATCATCTACTCGGAATCATTCTCTACTCGTCAAGAAGCAGTAAAGAGAGAAATGCAAATAAAAGGATGGACAAAAATAAAAAAAGAAAACCTAATACGATTCAGTCACCCGAACCCAACAAAAATTTTACACCCAAAAACCAAACGTCCAGTATGAGAATCTCACGCAAAAAACGACCGGATAAGCCAATCATACCGCACTTCAACACCAACGAACGGATCGTGGCCACGGAAGTGCGGGTTTTAGACGTGGAAGGAAACAATGTCGGCGTGATGCCGTTGACGCAAGCGTTGAATCTGGCGCGCGAACAAGAAATGGATCTTGTTGAAATTAATCCAAAAGGTGTTCCGCCGGTTTGTAAAATAGTTGACTTCCGTCATTTTAAATACCAAAAAGAAAAAGAAGCGCGCAAGCAAAAAGCCAACGCGCATGAAAGCGAGGTTAAAGGCATCCGCCTCTCAATAAGAATCGGCGACCATGATATGGGCGTTCGTTTAACCCAAGCGGAGGGATTTTTAAACCGAGGCGACAAAGTAAAACCGGTTATAATCCTCAAAGGACGGGAGAACGCGAAGTCCTCGCTGGCGTTTGAGATGTTTAAGAAATTCCATAACTTGCTGATGGAAAAAATGCCTATCCGTTATGAACAAGAGCCGAGCAGGCAGGCTAATCAGATTACCGCCATAATTGCCAAGAAGTAACCCTTGACATTTCCAGTTAGATAATATACACTTTCCCCATTCACTTTCTCGTCGACTTTACGGACTTTATAAACTTATACCTATGAAAGCCAAAACTCACAAAGCAACCTCAAAAAGATTTGTTGTTAAAAAATCAAAGAAGGGTACAAAAATCCTAAAACGCGCCGAAGGGCAGAATCATTTTAATTCCCGCGAATCCGGCAAAACCAAACGCAACAAACGTTCTGATAACATCATGGGGCGCGCCAGACAAAAAACCATCTTGCTCGCTCTACCTAACGCACAGTAAAGACGCATTGCAATGCGTTTCTAACAATCCAATCTTATGTCCAGAGCCAAAGGCGGCGTAAAACGCGCCAAACACCGACGCAATATATTGCTGAAAACCAAAGGCTTTTCTTCCGGCCGCAAAAACCTGATTAAGCTGGCTAAAACCGCGGCCATGAAAGCCGGCGCTCACGCTTATCGCGACCGCCGCGTCAAAAAAAGAACTTTCCGCCAATTGTGGGAAGTGAGAATCAACGCCGCTGTGCGGGAGCTGGGAACGAATTACAGCAAATTTATGGGCGGTTTGAAAAACAAGGCGGTCAAACTGGATCGCAAAATCCTCGCGCAAATCGCCAAAGATTATCCGCTGGCATTCGCGAAAATCGTTGAAGCGGTAAAATAGCGCTTGACAAAAATTAGCGATTGTGCTACGATTATTTTAATTACAGGGCTCTTGCGGTGTTCGGCAGGTGGGCAGGGAACCCCCTCCTTTTCCCTTTACCATCTCCGAACACCCTAGGAGCTTTTTTTAAAAAAATATGGGAAGACGAAAATCTTATAACGCAATCGTAAAAATAGAACGAAAAAAAGCTAAAATCAAACGCGACAAAAATAAACTGAGACGGCTGCGAAAGCTGGCTGTTCCTGCCAAATAATAGAAAATCGAGTGGGTCGGTAGTTCAACTGGTTAGAGCACCGCCCTGTCACGGCGGAAGTTGCGGGTTCGAGTCCCGTCCGACCCGCCAAATATTTAATCAAAAAACTCACCTTTTCTGGTGAGTTTTTTGATTAAATATTAACGCGCCACATCCACTATCTTATCAACTACCGGATCATAAATAATAACCGATTCTGAACTTATCAACAGCCTGTCGCCATTTTTTACGTATTGAAACGCTTTGGGATTCTCCTTACGCAACGCTTCCGCGTCATTCACGGTCGCCACGGTTATTTCTCCCGCCGGCAACAATATATGTTTGGAAACTTTCTCCACCACCCCGCCGACTTGGGGATCAGTGTTTGATAAATTTAATGTCCCTTCTTTTTTTTCAGTTAAATCAACCGCTGAATTTTTTTGCGCGGCGGCTTGGGCAAGACTCTCAAATTTTTCTAATTTGCTGTTCATGACATCAAAAATGTACCATCCCAGCCCAAGTACCACTAAAACAACTACAACTAAAATTATCACTAAACTTTTTTGCCATTTGTCCACACGTCCCACGGGTAAATCTGTGTCCATAAAATTTATTATCATTGCTTAATTATAGGTATAGGATAAACAACCTGCTAAAAATTGTCAAGCCTCACTCCCCACACACTTCCCACCCTTTCGGCACCTCGCAAGGTGTTGGAAACATCTTGCACTCCGCGTTTTTATTTTCCCGCGCGTAAGCGATCATCTGCACACACAGCTTCTTGTCCAACACATCCCATTTATTTGGAACCGCGGATATTTCATCATCCAAAAATTTGAGTGAAGAAATTATTTTATCACTGTTTTCAAACAAAGCCACATCAATTTCTAAAACCGTTTTCCCAAAAGGAATTTCGTAAATCGCCGTCAACATCCCAGCCTTGTCAGCCTTAATAACAGCTATTGTCGCTGGTTTTCCGCCGACCATCACCTGTTCTTTAACATCTGATTTTATCGGCGGCTGAACCAATTGCTTGAAAACACTCACATATTCGCCGGTTTCCGAATCTTTGACTGTTACACCCCCATTCCAATGCTCCACTGCCCATGTCGCAGGGTATTGCATGGTAAAATTTGCAAAACTATTTTCTTTTAGTAGCACTGTCTTCGCGTCAAATTCTTTGTCTTTCATTTCCACGACCTTTTTTCTTAATTCTGATGACGAGGCATAGGACAAAAAGTCCTTTGGTGTCTGTTTATTATTTATAAAACTGCAGCCGGCGCCCAAACTGATCAGCGCCGCGCCAAGAACGCCAAACCAGATCACCAGCCCCAAAAACTTGCCGCTGGTCCGGCGGCCCATTTTACCCAAAGTATTTTCCACAAAAGCGATCCGTTCGCGGGTTGAGACTACGGTATCCGGGTTTAATGAAATGCTGTCAATGCCTTCCCTAACCAAAAACTCAGCAAATTCCGGATAATCGCTCGGCGCCTGCCCGCAAATACCGACTTTCCTCTTGTGTTTATGCGCCACGCTGATGACCTGGCGGATTAGAGTCTTCACCGCCTTATTTTTCTCATCATAAACATGGCTGACCAAACTGGAATCGCGGTCAACTCCCAAAGTGAGCTGGGTTAAATCATTGGAACCAATGGAAAACCCGTCAAAAATCTTGGCAAAATCCTCGGCTAAAATCACATTAGACGGAATTTCGCACATCACATAAACCTGCAAGCCGTTCTCCCCGCGTTTTAAGCCATAATCCGCCATAACTGAAAGCACTTTTTCGCCCTCTTCCGAAGTGCGGCAAAACGGCACCATCACGATTATGTTTTTTAATCCCCAATCCTCGCGCGCTTTTTTAATCGCCTCGCATTCCAAACGGAAAGCTTCTTTATACTCTTTTGAATAATACCGGCTGGCCCCGCGCCATCCGAGCATTGGATTTTCTTCTTTTGGCTCAAATTCTTTTCCGCCGATTAAAGTGGCGTATTCATTTGTTTTAAAATCAGACAGCCGAACAATCACATCATTAGGATAAAAAGACGAAGCGATCCGGCCGATTCCTTCCGCCAATTTATCAACGCAGTATTCTTCTTTATTTTTATACCCGCGCGTCAGCGCGATAATTTTTCTTTTGGCCGCCTTGTCTTTTAATTTATTGAAATTAATCAAAGCCAAAGGATGAATGCGGATAAAATTAGAAAAAATAAATTCCTCGCGCGCCAAACCAACACCATCGTTTGGCAAGAATGAAAGTTGAAACGCGTTGCTCGGATCACCGACATTCATCATGATCTTTGTTTTGGTTTTGGCGATTGATTTGATTTCGGTTTTTTTAACTTCAAACGGCAAAATGCCGGCATAAACAAAACCCTCGTCGCCTTCTGAACAGCTTACGGTCGCTTTGCCGCCGATTTTCAGCGCTTGCCGCGCGTCTTTCGCGCCCACCAGGCAAGGAACACCCAGTTCGCGGGAAACAATCGCCGCGTGGCTGGTTTTGCCGCCCTGCTCGGTGACAATCGCCGCCGCCAACCGCATTATCGGTTCCCAGTCCGGGTCGGTAATCCGCGTGACTAAAATTTCGCCTTTTTTAAACTGTTTCATGTCCCGCGGGTTGTCTATCACGCGCGCCTTGCCGGCGCCAATTTTTTGCCCGATGGCGATTCCGGAAACCAATACTTTGCCTTTCTTTTTTAATTGATAATTTTCAATTATAGAATGGCTGGCGCGCGCTTTCACGGTTTCCGGCCTGGCTTGCACAATATATAATTTGCCGGTCTGGCCGTCTTTCGCCCATTCTATATCTTGGGCTCGGCCATAATACTCCTCAATCTGCATCCCCCATTTCGCCAATTTAATCACATCATCGGCGCTGATGGCGAATTTATCGCGTTCGCCTTGTTTAACCTGCGCTTGCGTCGTGCCTTGCTTTTTTCCGTAAATTAATTTCACTTCTTTGCTTCCTAAAA
>JACRPD010000047.1 GCA_016214105.1 Candidatus Magasanikiibacteriota bacterium | reverse complement strand
TATTAGGGTTTTGGGTGGTTATAAAAAACGTTATGCGCGATTGGGCGATATTATCACTTGCGCGGTAAAAGAAGCCTCGCCTCATTCTCTGATAAAGAAAGGCGAAGTGGTGCACGCGGTGATTGTCCGCCAACGGAAAGAAACGCGCCGCAAAGACGGCTCATATATCCGCTTTGATGAAAATGCCGCTGTGATTATTGATCAAAAAAGCAAAGAACCTAAAGGCACGCGTATTTTTGGGCCGGTGGCCAGAGAATTGCGCGGCGTCGGTTTTCAAAAAATAATTTCGTTAGCCCCAGAAGTATTATGAGGATAAAAACCGGTGACAAAGTGAAGGTGTTAAGCGGAAAGAGCCGAGGTAAAATCGGCAAGGTGGTTCAGGTTTTGGAAAATAAACAGAAGCGCCAGCTTTATGTCGTGGTTGAAGGCGCGAATATTTTGAAAAAGCATTTGCGGCCGAGAAAACAGGGCGAGAAAGGGCAAACGATTGAATTGGCGGCGCCATTGCAAATCAGCAAAGTGATGCTAATTGATCCGAAATCCGGCAAGCCGACTCGCGTGGGTTTCAAACAAGAAGGAAATGAGAAAAAAAGAGTGGCAAAAATCAGCGGCGAATTTATAGATTAATTATTATGGAATCAAGATTGCAGAAAAAATATAAAAAAGAAGTGATTCCCGTCTTGAAAGAACGGCTTGGTTTACGCAATGTGATGCAGGTGCCGAAGCTAACCAAAGTGGTGTTGAATGTCGGTTACGGCCGTTTTGTAAAAGAGGCCGCGTTGATTGAAGTGGTGGAGGGGACTCTGAAAGCGATCAGTGGGCAAAAGCCGGTGCATAATAAATCGCGCAAATCAATTTCCAATTTCAAAATCAGAGAAGGAATGAATATTGGCGCGTCGGTTACTTTGCGCGGCAAGAAGATGTATGATTTTGTTGATAAGCTGATCAGCATCACCTTGCCTCGCGTAAGAGATTTTCGCGGTTTGAGCCGGAAAAGTTTTGATCAATGCGGGAATTATTGCGTCGGTTTCAAAGAGCACAACGCCTTTCCCGAAGTTAAAGTTGAATCAATGGAAAAATTGCACGGCCTTGAAGTGGTGATTGGCACCAGCGCGAAGAACAAAGAGGCTGGGATGGCGCTTTTGGAACAGCTCGGTTTTCCTTTTAAGACCAATGAGAAAGAATAATAGTTAAAAAGATTATGGCTACACAAGCGCAAATCGCTAAATCAAATAAAAAACCGAAATACAGCACCCGCTTGGTTTTTCGCTGTTGGCGTTGCGGCCGTAAGCGCAGTTTTATGCGCAAATTCAAGCTGTGTCGCATTTGTTTCCGGGAATTGGCCAACGCCGGAAAATTGCCCGGGGTGCGTAAATCAAGCTGGTAAATTAAATTTTTTATCTTATGATGACGGATCCAATTGCTGACATGTTAACTCGTTTGCGAAATGCCCAAAATTCCAGATTGGGCAAAGTTGAAATGCCATATTCTAAATTGAAGAAGGCGGTTTTGGATATTTTGCAAGCAGAGAGTTATTTAGGCAAGGTGGAAGTGGTTGAGGCTGACGGCAAAAAGAAAATCGCGGTTGATCTTAAATATGACGGCAAACAGCCGGCGATTCGTTCTATTACGCGCGAGAGCAAGCCGGGCCGTCGCGTTTATTGCAAAAAAGGCGAGTTGCCGCAGGTTTTGAATGGTTATGGTATCGCTATTTTATCCACTCCGAAGGGTTTGATGACCAACAAAACAGCCAAATCAGTTGGATTGGGCGGTGAAATAATCTGTTCTGTTTATTAATTTTGAAGCTATGTCTCGCATCGGCAAACTACAATTAACCATACCGACCGGAGTTACAGTAACATTGGGAGATAATGTTGTAACCGTGAAAGGTCCGAAGGGCGAACTAAAACGCATTTTTCCGCGCGAAGTCAAAGTCGCGATAGTTGATAATGCGGTTTCGGTGGATGTCGCGAATAAAGAAGAAAAGAAAGAACGAGCTTTGTGGGGCACAATCGCGGCTCACATAAAAAATATGGTAACCGGCGTGACAATTGGCTTTAAAAAAGAATTGGAAATCAACGGCGTGGGTTTTCGCGTCGCCATGCAAGGCAAAGATTTGAAATTGGAAGTCGGTTTTTCCCATCCGGTGATTTACAAGGTTCCGGCCGGGGCGACAGTATCAGTGGAAAAAAATATAATTAAAATTGAAAGTTTTGATATTGAATTGCTAGGCAAGGTCGCGGCGGAAATTCGCGATACCAAGTGTCCGGAACCTTACAAAGGCAAAGGAATAAGATATGTCGGCGAGGTTGTCCGCCATAAGGCCGGCAAGGCCGCGGCTAAAGCGGCTGCTTAGTCAGTAATTATATGAAAGTTGCTAATAGACAAAAAAACAGAGCAAAAAGGCAAAAACGCGTGCGCGCGAAAGTTTTTGGCACCGCGGAAAAGCCGAGACTAAACGTATTTCGCAGTTCGCGCAGCCTGTATGTTCAGCTGATTGATGATTCAGCCGGCAAGACTTTGGCTTCGATTCATGGCAAAGAAATCGATGTTAAAAAGTTGGATGTTAAAGATAATAAAGGCAAAGTCGCGTCAGCTTTTTTGGCCGGTAAAATGATCGCGGAAAAGGCAAAAAAATTAGATATCAGCAAAGCGATTTTTGATCGCGGCGGTTATAAATATCACGGACGAGTGGCGGCAGTGGCAGATGGCGCGCGCGATGGCGGGTTAGAGTTTTAATAATCATTAAATCTATGGCAAAAGGTAAAGATAAAAATCGATCTAATAAGCCAAAAGCGGAAAAGCCGGAATTTGACCAGCAAATTTTGGATTTAGCGCGGGTTACTCGCGTTACCAAAGGCGGCAAGCAAATGAGTTTCCGCGCCACGGTTTTGATCGGCGATCATCGCGGGCGCGTTGGTTTTGGCGTTGATAAAGGCAAAGACGTGCAAATGGCGGTTAATAAGGCGGTCAATCAGGCGCACAAGACTTTGTTTAGCGTTCCGATTATCCGCGAAACCGTTCCGCACGCGGTAATGGCGAAATATGGCGCGGCAAAAGTTCTCATTCAACCCGCCCCTCGCGGTTCCGGCATTATCGCCGGCGGCGCGGTTCGCGTGGTATTGGAAATCGCCGGCGTGCCAAACGCGTCAGCAAAGATATTGGGCCGTACTGGCAACAAGATGAATAATATCAAAGCGACTTTTGATGCCTTGCATTGTTTCAAAGTTAAGGCAAAGGTATTTAAACCAGCGGAAAAGCCAGTAGAGAAAAAAGAACCCGCAATTGTATGACGCTAACTCCAGCAACAATTAAACCAGCCCGCAGTTCACATCGCTATACCAAACGCGTTGGACGCGGCAATGCTTCCGGCCGAGGCACTTATTCAGGCCGCGGCGGCAAAGGCCAAACCGCCCGTTCCGGCGGCAAGAGCCGGCGTCGTATTCGCGCTTTCAAAGCGGCTTTGCTTAGAGTGCCGAAGTTACGCGGGTTTAAAAGTTTACAAATCAAAAAAGCCACCGTCACTTTAAGCGACATTGAACGGATTGCCGAAAAAAATCAGGTGATAACGCCGCAATTATTAAAGACTCGCGGTTTGATTGGCAATGTCAAATTTGGCGTTAAAGTGGTCGCCACCGGTGAAATTAAAAAGCCGATCATTTTGCATGGTTGTCTTGCCAGTAAAAAGGCGGTAGAATTGATAGAGAAAGCAGGCGGCCAAATAAAACCCTAAACTCTAAACTCTAAACAAATCCAAATGATTAAAATTCAAATTCTCCAAACGCCACCTCGGTTTTGACAATTTGGATTTTAAATTTGTTTAAGATTTCGGGTTTAGAGTTTAGAATTTGATTATTATGTGGGACAAATTCAGACAAATTTGGAAAATAAAAAGTCTGCGCAACAGCGTCCTCTTTGTTTTGGCGATGCTGGTAATTGTTCGGCTGGCGGCTCATATTCCGGTGCCGGGAATTGACGCGGAAAATCTGCGCAAGTTTTTGGCCGGCAATCAGATTCTGGGCTTGTTAAATGTTTTTTCCGGCGGCACGATGGAAAACTTTTCCGTAATCATGTTGGGTGTGGCGCCATATATCACCGCTTCCATTATCTTTCAGCTTCTGGCAATGGTGGTTCCGAGTTTGGAAGAATTATCAAAAGAAGGCGAAGCAGGCCAGCAAAAGATTAACATGTATACCCGTTGGGCGACGATACCCTTGGCGTTATTGCAGGCCTACGGCATGATTCAATTATTAAATCGGTCGCAGTATCGGATCTTGCCGGATTTGAACATGTATCATTTATTGGCAATGATGCTAACGATTACCGCGGGCACGGTTTTTTTAATGTGGATTGGCGAGCTAATTACCGAACGCAAAATCGGCAACGGTGTTTCATTATTGATTTTTGCCGGCATTATGGCCGGTTTGCCGCAGGCAGTGCAAAAAGCGGCGGTGAACTACACGCCGGCTGATCTTTATACCTATGTTTTGTTCGCGGCAATCGCGGTAGCGACAGTTGTTGGCGTGGTGGTAATCAGCGAAGGACAGAGAAATGTGCCGGTGAGTTATGCCAAACAAATCCGCGGCAACCGCGTGTATGGCGGGGCAAACACCCATTTGCCATTGCGCGTGAATATGGCCGGCGTGATTCCGATTATCTTCGCAATCTCAATTATTTTATTCCCGTCAATGATCGCGCAGTTTTTTGTTAATGGCACCGGCTTGTCAGCGTCAATCGCGCGCCAAGTGGTCGGATTTTTCAATAATCAAGCGGTTTACGCCGGCATGTATTTTGTCTTGGTGTTCGGCTTCACTTATTTTTACACCGCGGTTATTTTCCATCCGCAGAAAATCGCCGAGAATCTACAGCGCCAAGGCGGTTTTATTCCGGGTATTCGTCCGGGCAAAGAAACCGAAAAATATTTGGCCCACACAATGAGCAGATTGATATTTGTCGGCGCGTTATTCCTGGCTCTCATCGCTATCTTGCCGCTATTGCTTCGTGCCTTCACCGGCACCCAATCGCTCGCCATCGGTGGCACCTCGCTCTTAATCGTCGTTTCGGTCGCGATTGAAACCGCCAAACAAATCGACGCGCAGTTGGAAGTGTATGAGTATGATAGAATGTAATCAGAATACAGAACACAATTAACAAAACACAACGAAACCGCCAAGAAGGCGGTTTTTTAACTTGCTCAACTTGTTTAATTATGATATTCTAAATCTTGACAAAAACACTAAACTCTAAACTCGAAATACTAAATAAACCCAAATGTCACAAGATCAAAATAAAAATTACGATTTAGATGAAAGAACTTTCCAGTTTGCAAAGAGATGCAGGGATTATGTCAAGATCTTGCCTAAAACCATTTCCAATATTGAATATGGCAAGCAATTGGTCCGGTCATCTGGTTCTACTGCCGCAAATTATATTGAAGCCAGCGAAGCTTTGAGCAAGAAGGATTTTTTAATGAGGATTAAAATTTCCAGAAAAGAAGCCAAAGAAAGCGCATTGTGGTTGAAATTGGCAACTTCGGTTGCCACCCAAGAAAAAGAAAAGGAAACTTTAATTGATGAAGCCAATCAGCTGACAAAAATTTTTGGTTCAATCGTCAGCAAATAGTTTTGTATTTGAAGTTTTTATTTTTGTAGTTTATTTAGAGTTTCGGGTTTAGTATTTAGGGTTTTAAAATGTTATGAAAAAAATTATCATCTTAATGGGTGTCCCTGGGAGCGGCAAAGGCACTCAAGCCAAAAAAATCGCTAAAAAATACAATTACGGTCATATTTCCACCGGCGATTTATTGCGTGCGCTTGATACTGATGCCAACGCCGATCCGGAAGACAAAAAAAAGTTGGCGGAAATGAAAGCAGGGAAATTAGTCGCAGATGAGTTGATTTACAAGCTCGCTTTCTCGGAAATGGATAAATATTTAGACACGGGTAAAGGAGTCGTCTTAGATGGGGCAGTCAGAAATGTTGAACAGGCGAAAAAATATCAGGAATATTTTGTCGGCAAGAAATTAGAAAATGAAGTATCGGTGATTGAGGTCGCTTTGTCAGATGAATCAAGTTATAATCGTCTAACAAAACGCAAAGTGTGTCCGATTTGCGGTTTTATTTTGCCATATTCTCCGGAAAACGAATTAAAGACAGACTGTCCGGAATGCAACGGCAAATTAGTCATCCGCGCTGATGATAATCCGGAAACAATCAAAAAACGGATTGTTGAGCAAGGTAATCAGGCGATTAAACCGATTTTGGATTTTTATGATCATTTGGGTGTTTTGGCGAGAGTTGACGGCGAGCCGGAGATTGTGGAGGTGGAGAGGGAGATTGAAAAAATGTTGAATTGTTGAAATTGTTAAATTGTTTTATTGTTGCGAGAGATTACATTTGTATTTAACCCCGCAGGGTAGTGTCAGACAAAATTTACACAAAAGTCCCGGTAGGGACGCCCGATAGTAGCCAGGCACTTTAGTGCCTGGAAGTAAGATCAAAAAATATTAGTCCCGTAGAGACGACTGAAGTCGTAAAAAACTTCCTCATCAAGAGTTTTTTGGTCTCATTTCCGGATGTCGTTTCACAAATTCTTCAACCGGTGTCCCTTTTTTCCACGCTAGTTCATATAACGCTCGCATCGTGTCAGCGATAGCTTGGCTTTGGATAATAGTGGTAAATAATTTTTGCTCAAAAGAAACCACCACCAGTTTATCTTCAAAAATCGCGTTATCTGTCCCCACAAAAAGATGTTTAAATTCTTTCGGAATTACTCGCACTTGCGCTAATCCGGTTTTGACTACTTTCAAACCGTATTCAATATCAATCGGATCAGGGTTGATAAATTCCCGAGTGGTTAGCGGCTTGTCTTTTCGCGCGTTGAAATTTGCCAGCCAAGATTCGAGCAGATCCGGCATGGCTTCGTAGATTTTTTTGATTGACGAGAAAAATAAAATCTCGGTTTTACTTTTCCAAATCATATCTAAATAGACGCGGTGCATATTATTTATGCCTTCATAAATCTGCACCTGCGGTTTGCCTTTTTCCACATTATAAATCGCGCGCAGAAATGGAAGAGCGTCGCCTAAAGCCAGCTCTCTTTCTTTTAAAACATTTTTTAGATTTTCCGGATTCTCCGGAATAAACACATCGCCTCTGGGCATCGGCTTGCGTGAAAGCAGGCCTTTTCGGATTAATTCATCCACCAGCACATAAACTGTCGGCCTTTTTAGTTCGGCTTTTCTCGCGACGTTCTGAATCGTATCCGCGCCCAACTCCAAAGCGGCTAAATATATTTTAGCCTCTTTTTCTGTCAGGCCTAATTTTTTGAGGTGCTCTTCTAAAAACATACTTTTATTCCCCGTGTTATAATGTGCCGTTACCATGGTGGTGACAAGGTACTCTTTCAAAACAATCGGAGGGTGTCGTGAGATACAAGAATTTGAAGGCGATCCGGAAGGTTCCGGATACCCACTTCATGTGGGCGCTGGCGTTGCTTGACCTCGCTACTGACTTTGGTCAGAGCGTGGTTGAGCGGTTCCCGGAATACTTCACAGAGGAACAGCGGGACGGGCTGGTTCCGTGGTCGGTTCTGCGCAAGTGGGCGCGAGAGCACGGATCAGGGCCGGGGTCGAGGAGGTGCGCCCACAACTTTCTCCACCAGCACGGTGCAATCGATCATTTCAACCTCCCTGTGCTCTGGTTCGTGCATCAGGCCGACGAATACGAGAAGTGGAGGGAAAAGTCCCACGGGCATAACGTTCATCTTACCACTGATGAAATCGCAAGAGTACAGACGGTCGGTGAGGTGGCCGAATGGCAGGGGAAAAAGATCGTGCTCGTAGAGACGATCTACACCGAATCGTGATTCGTACCGGCAGCTTGCATCGACTTGAACCAGTAGATGTGTTCATGGCCAAAGGAGGACAACGGGGAGGGCGGGCAGGTCTAACATGTGACCCCAGCCCTCCCACAAAAGAATTTGTTAGAGTGGCTTGCGAAGGCCGTTTTTTGTATTAAAATAACACTATGTGGATTTACACAAAATTACCCACAATGGGCCCAATTTGATAGATGCTTTTGGATTTGTTATACTCAAGATAGTTAACCCCACTGCTGTCCTCTCTGGTTTACCAGAGGCGACCGCAGTTTTTATTTTTTGAAATTTAAAACCAAAACGGTTGTTTCCACACTGTGATGGCAGGAGACAATTTCCTCACTGTAAAGTTTTTGCGAATATATTATAATGGAGTTATAATATATTGAAAAAGTAAGTTTTTATGCTGAAATTAGTGGAAATAAAGCCAATTCTATTGACGCTCGATAAAACCAATCATTTTGGTATACTTAAAACATTAGCGAATTTCTGAAAAGTTTTAAGTATGATTAAAACTTTTACTAGTGGCTTGCAAGAGCTTGTTTTTTATTGTAAACTGGTAGTATTATGTCCTACCTCAAAACCATCGAAGAAATCAAACCCATCCAAGAAGGCGGGCGGATTTTGGGTGAAATTTTAGAGAAAT
>JACRPD010000040.1 GCA_016214105.1 Candidatus Magasanikiibacteriota bacterium | reverse complement strand
CGCGGATGTTCACTGATGATGATTACGTCAAACAATGCATGAAAAAACTCAAAGATCCGGTCGTCCGTTCTTTTTGGGAAAAAGAAATGGCCAAAACCAGCGACTTTCATAAATCGGAGATGCTGGGCTATTTAATTTCCAAAGTCGGACGCTTCGTGGAAAACGAAATGATGCGCAACATCATGGGCCAGCAAAAATCCGGCTTTAATTTCCGAGAAATCATGGATAACAAAAAAATCTTGTTGGTAAATTTGGCCAAAGGACGCACTGGCGAAGTAAATGCTAAACTGCTAGGCTTAATCATCGTCGCCAAGCTGCAGATGGCGGCGATGGGGCGCGCGGAATTGCCGGAAGAAAAACGAAATGATTTTTATTTATATATTGATGAATTTCAAAACTTTATCACTGACTCTATTTCCACTATCTTATCCGAAGCCCGCAAATACCGCTTGGATTTAATTATCGCCCATCAGTATATGGGGCAATTAACTGATGAAAAGGGGCATACCGGCATCCGCGACGCGGTATTGGGCAATGCCGGGACCATTTGCTGCGGCCGCATCGGGCCTGATGACTCGGAAGTGCTGGCCAAAGAATTCGCGCCGACTTTTGGCTCATATGACCTGCTTAACACGCCGATGTACGCATGGTACACGAAGCTGTTAATTGACAACACCGCCTCTAAACCGTTTTTGATGCAGACTTTCCCGCCAAAATCCGGCAATCTTGAGCTTGCCGCGGCGATTAAAGAGCTTTCCCGTCTGAAATTTGGCCGGGACCGCGCGATTGTGGAAGCGGAAATAATGGAACGCACGAAGCTGGGAGTGGCCGAAAGCGAGGGTAAGACGAATATGATTGAAGCGAGTTTATAAAATCCGAAATAAAAATAAATGCTATGAACCAAATCAACGACATCCTAAACCAAAAAGCGGATGACCTGTTCGGCGATGACGCTTTACTCGGCCTAATGCCAACACCGACCGCGCCAGACGTCAAAAAATTAGAACCGAAGCCAACGCTAAATTTACCTGTTAATAATACCGAGCAAATAAAAACCGCGATTCATCGCGTTAAAGACCAATTGGACGGAATTTTGCGCCTTTTGAATGGCGAAATAATCAAATCTAACGAACCGGCCACCGATATAAATACCCAGACGCTGGAAACCGGCGAAAAAATAGTTGAAGGCAAGTTTAACGGAGAAAAAATGATTGACAACGATGGCGCGGAGTACGGCGTTCCGGCGAACTATGCCAGCAAGTCAAAATTAGTGGAAGGAGATCTGATGAAACTGACAATTACCAAAAACGGCTCTTTTATTTTTAAACAAATCGGTCCGATAGATCGTAAGCGTCTAACCGGTGAATTAATATTTAACGCTGATAGCGGACAATACACCGTGAACGCTGAAGGAAAAACCTATAAAGTCTTAACCGCCTCAATCACTTTCTTCAAAGGCAAGCACGGCGACGAGATTATCTTAGTCCTGCCAAAAGATCGCGCCAGCGCCTGGGGCGCGGTGGATAATGTAATAAAAAAGTGAGCCGAGGCTCACTTTTTTATTTTTTGGGATAATTAGTTTGTCATGTGGGCTGACACAAGCTTCGTCATCTCAAACATATTTACCATATCCTTGCCGCCAAACAATACTTTCAATTTGGCGTCGGCATTGATATTCCTCTTGTTGACCTGATCCTGCAAACCGTTTGATTTGATGTATTCCCAAAGCTTTTTTACCACCTGACCGCGTGGCAATGGGCCTTTTCCGACGACTGCCTCAAGCGCGGCTGACAGCTTTAACGGCTTCAGCAGGGCTGGATTTGCTTTTCTTGGCATAGCAAAATTATTAAGACTTATTAATAAACTAAAAGTAGTATACCATAGACTCTATATATAGGCAACCCATAACAGCCCCCCTGTGTATATCTTGCCCACACAGCCAAATTAAGGGCTAACGCGGGGGTTTACCGATTGAAACTAAGCAGGTATAATATAATCGCTATTTTAAGTGTGTAAGTGATTAAGTGTATAAGTATATAAGTAATAAATGTCGCAAAAACTTACGCACCTGCACACTTGTATACTTACCAAACTAATCAATTATGGCTCTCTACCACAAACATCGTCCGCAGGATTTCTCTTCTGTCACCGGACAAGAACATATCGTAAAAACAATTCAAAACCAAGTGGCGAGCGGCAAAGTCGCGCACGCTTATTTATTTTCCGGCTCGCGCGGAATTGGCAAAACTACGATGGCGCGGGTTCTGGCTAAAGCCATAAACTGTCCAAGCCGTAAAGACGGCGATTTTGAACCATGCGATAAATGCCCTTCTTGCGAGGAAATCAGCGCCTCGCGGTCAATTGACGTGATTGAAATTGACGCCGCCAGCCATACCGGCGTTGATAATGTGCGCGAAAATATCATTGACAACGCGCAATTTCGTCCGACAAAATCAAAATACAAAGTTTTCATTATTGATGAAGTCCACATGCTTTCCACCAGCGCCTTTAACGCGCTGTTAAAGACTTTGGAAGAACCGCCGGAACACGTAATTTTTATTTTAGCCACGACCGAGCTCCATAAATTACCGGAGACTATTATTTCCCGATGTCAACGATTTGAATTTAAAAAAATCGCCCATGACACGATGAAAACTTATCTGGAAAAAATCGCTAAAGCCGAAGGAATAAAAATAGACAAAGAGGTGGTGGCTAAAATCATTAACAAAAGCGATGGCTGTCTGCGCGATGCCATTAGTTTGCTGGATCAAATCATGGCCACCGGCGAAAAAACTATTACCGAGGAAATCGCTTCCCTGGTTCTGCCAACCACTAACACGGAAAAAACTCTGCGATTCATTGCCGCGATAATTGAAAAACAGCCCAAAGACGCGTTGATTTTAATCAATCAACTTGTCAATGATGGAATAAATCTGCACCAATTCGCTCATGACGCGATTGAATTGCTGCGCGTGATGTTAATCGCCAAAACCGGAGCGGAGGTGGAAACCGCCGGGTTTGATCTTGATGACAAAATTAAAAAACAATTACGCAAATTAAATGAACAGATCAGCCAGCAAGCGTTAGTTAAACTGACAGACGCGCTATTAATCCGGCGCCAGCAAATCAAGTCGTCTCCCCTGCCGCAACTGCCGTTGGAGATGGCGGTGATAGAAATGGCGACTACGGACTACGGACTACGGACTACGGACTCTGAGGTGCAAAATGATAATTCTAAACCACCTGCTTCGTTGCCAGATAAACCGGCTAACAACGTCAAACCACAGACTCCAAATCCAGAATCTTCCGATACACCAAAAAAGACCATTGTTGAACGGGTGAAGGAGCTGGTTAAAAAAGAGACGGCTTATACCATCACCGATATTAATGATAAGTGGAATGAATTTTTAGAAATCGTGGAAACCCGCTTCCCTTCTCTGTCTTTTATATTAAAAATGGGGCAGGTTGTCGGGCTGGATGGAGATGTTCTGCGGATCGGCGTTGGTTATAGCTTTCACCGCGATAAACTGATGGAAAAACTCTGCCAAAAAAACTTGGAAGCGATACTGTTGGAGTTAATCGGCGGAAAAGTCTGTCTGGAATTTGTTTTAAACGAAGAAGCAAGAATGAAAAGCGAAAATGATGAAATCAAAGAACTGGCTTCCTCCCTCGGCGGAGAAGTTGTAAATTAAAAACAATTTAGCAATGAAACAATTTAGCAATCAAACAATCGGGCTTAAATCAACAGCCATTATCATCGGCCTTTTTTTATTTTTGCCCAACTCAGTTCTGGCTATAAAAAATCTTCCCGTTCCCTTCACCTCTCAAGCCCCATACGGGAACTGGAACCAGCCGTGGCAGGATACTTGCGAAGAAACCGCGATTTTGATGGTTGACAATTTTTATAATAACAAAAAACTCTCTGACAAATCCGTTGCCAAACAAGAAATTCTGCGGATTTTAAATATCAAAAATAACGGCTATGGAAAAAGTTTGGATGAAAACGCGGAGCAAATGGCTACTCTAATTAATGATTTCTTAAATTGGGAAGCGACAATTATTGAAAACCCGACAATTGAGCAAATCAAAACGCAAATTGACGTTGGCCAGCCGGTGATCATTCCCGCGTATGGCAAGGCGCTAAAAAATTCTCGTTTCCGAAATGGCGGGCCGGAATTCCACACTGTAGTCATTTCTGGCTATGACGATGATAAAAAACAATTTATAACCCAAGAACCGGGTACCAGATACGGCCTTGACTTCCGTTATAATTATGATACATTAATGAAATGGTTATTCCCCGACAAAAAAATTTACAAAATAATTGCCAGATCGTCTAACGGCCCGCCCGCAACGCTTCGCAAGCGAGCTTGCTCGCGTAGCGTTGCGGGCGGGTAGGACAACAGACTCTGAATCTCCAAATTTGGAAGAAGATATTTAAAAAACAGACTACAACATTCGGGAGTCGTCTAATGGTAGGACAACAGACTCTGAATCTGTTTATCGGGGTTCAAATCCCTGCTCCCGAGCGAAGCCATCCGTGGTGGATGGTTAGATAAGATGAAAAAATAAGGAGGCAAAGAAATGTGGAATTTTTTTAGGTTCATGTGCGTATTTGTGGCAGGAGGTATCATTGGATGGATGACGACAATAGCCAGCGTCGAAGATGCAAACCGCGAACGAAACCAACGACAACTTGTTGCAGTAACAGCGCAGCTGTCTCACTGTCAGACCGAAGACAGGAACTGTGAACAGGCGAAGACCGCCGCGCAGGAGGAACTGCGGGTTGCCAACCAGCTCATAACACAACAGGGGGTTGCGGTCATGAACTGCCTGCTGTTGCGAGACCCTACGCTGGATTCTCTACCACTGCCAGATCCTTCGCTGATCTCTCCCGCACCACTCGCTCCTTCGCCATAGCCACTTCGTTCTTTCAAACTGGCAACAACCTCACCTGTTGCCAGTCAATCCCAATAAAACAGGCTTTTTGCCTAAACAAATTTGACGCACCAACACTGACAGTGTTATACTGCTCTATATGGAAAATAATTCAAAACTAAATGAAATGAACTTGGAGACACCGCTCACGTTGGGTATTTTGTTTGAGTTTACCGATGAGGTTTTGTTGCCGCGCTTGGGTGATGTAATTGACAATAGCATAAACGAAAAATTAAAACCGGAATTGGCGAAATTGGAGCATAATTTGAAATCGTATATTGACGATAAACTGGCGTTTTTAAATGGTTTTGCGATATAAACTTAAATGCATTCAAAAATCCTCCGGTGATAATTGGAGGATTTTTTGATTGACATTCTTGCAGTTTTTTACTTTTGTGCTAAAATATCAACACTATGTCAATTCGGCAAAAATCAGACAACATCATAGACGGCAAAGCAATCGCGGAGAAAATCCTGACGAAAGTCAAAATTTGGGTTGATGAACTGAAGACCCAAGGCATCACACCAAAACTTGCCGTGATACTCGTCGGCGATAATAAACCATCGCAGACTTATGTCCGAAAAAAACAAGAAGCCGCGGAAAAAATCGGCATTGATTTTACTTTGCATAAATATTCGGCGGATATCAACAAAGAACAGCTGGTGGAAGAAATAAAAAAAATCCAGCAAGATGAAAAACTTTGCGGTTTGATTGTCCAGCTTCCGCTCCCCCAATCTCTTTACACGCCGGAAGTGCTGAATGCCGTTAATCCTGACGTTGACGTTGATTGCCTGACTAATGATAACCTAGGCCGGCTGATGAAAAAGACAGGGTTTATTCTCCCTCCCACCCCATACGCTGTTAAAACCATTCTTAAAGAACTCGGCGTGAATGTTGAAGGAAAAAATATCTGCGTTATCGGCGCCGGACCGCTGGTAGGCAAACCGCTAACGATTATTTTATTAAATAAACAAGCGACGGTAACAATCTGTAGCAGCCAAACGAAAAATCTGAAAGAAAAATGCCTGGAAGCGGAAATCATTGTTACCGCTGTTGGCAAAAACAATCTCTTGCGCGGCGATATGGTCAAACGCGGAGCGATTGTAATTGACGCCGGCATCTCTTTTACTGATGAAAAAATACACGGCGATGTTAATTTCGCGGAAGTGTCTAAAAAAGCCGGACATATTACTCCTGTCCCCGGCGGTGTTGGGCCGATAACTGTCGCATTACTTTTAAAAAATACTGTTACTTGCGCCAAAAGAAAGTTTGGATTGATGAAAAAACTATGAAACCGGTCATTGTCATCCCCACTTACAACGAGGCGGAAAATATTCATTTAATCACCCGGCCCGCCAAACTCGGCCTCGGCTCGGCCTACATCGCGGGATTTAAAAAAGCGCTGGAAATCGGCGCTGATTATATTTTTGAAATGGACGCGGATTTTTCTCATGACCCTGATGATATCCCACGTATGCTTGAGTCAGCGCAAACCGCTGATTTAGTAATTGGCTCGCGTAAAATTCCAGATGGAAAAATTATCGGCTGGGGTTTATATAGAAAATTTACAAGCAATGGCGCGATGTGGTTTTCCCGTCTATTGTTAGGATTAAAGACAAAGGATGTTACTTCCGGCTTCCGCTGTTTCCGCCGCCGGACATTGGAATCAATCCCGCTTGATGAAATAAAAAGCAATGGCTACGCTTTTCAAGAAGAAATGCTTTACCGCGTTCAAAAAGCCGGTTTCAAAATCGCGGAAGAGCCGGTCACATTCATTGACCGCCGCGCCGGCAAATCAAAACTTTCCAAAAAAGATATTGTGGAATTTTTTTTAATTATTTTAAAGCTTAGAAAAATAAAGTCCTCGCAATGACAGAGACAAAAAAACCACCTGCTCACTTTATCTCTAAATAATATTTTAGAAACAAAGTGAGTGGCAGGTGGTTTTTTGTTCATCCTCCTGACACCAAAGGTGAGAGTGTTGTGGGGAGAAAGAAGTAGAAAGAGCTATGTCGCCTTGGAGATGGTTGTTGGCGGGAAACGAAGAGCGGCGACTCTCTCGGGAGTGAGAGCAAGCGAAGAGACTGGCAGTGGCGACGGAACCACGTGAGCATTGTGAAACGCCCACACCGGTACCGTGACCACAGCACCTTCGCGTTTCGCGCCCCAGAGGTCAACCCCCACCAACGTTCCGACGTAGTCGCCGGTCTTGATGACAGAATGCGCGTACCGCTTCAAGGAACACCCCCTACTGCTGACCGG
>JACRPD010000033.1 GCA_016214105.1 Candidatus Magasanikiibacteriota bacterium | reverse complement strand
GCTTCGTCTAAATCATCAGATGGGACCATTTTTACTATTTCTTTAATTTCTTCTTCTTTAATCAATGCCTGCGAAACGACAACTTTTTCTTTAACCGGTTCTTCTTTAACTAAATCGCTGCGTTTGTCATTATTTTTTGAAGTCGTGGACAGCGGCTGGCTCAATTTACACCCATCGCGATAAAGCGCCACTGCTTTCAAACCCATTTGCCATGACTGATCGTAAGCGTATTTTACATCGTCAACCGTTGCTTCGTTTGACATGTTAATGGTTTTGGAAATCGCCCCTGATAAAAATGGCTGAACCGCGGCCATCATCTCAATGTGACCCATATAGGGAATAAACCGTTTGCCTTTTTTGCCATTGCGATTGGCGGTGTCAAACACCATGTAGTGTTCCAATTTTAAATGCGGCGCGCCTTCAATCGTCATCGTGCCACAGACAAATTCATTCGCCGACTCAATTTCTTCATCAGTAAAGCCCAACGCGCGCAACATATTAAAATTCTGATCATTATATTGCGCCGCCAAAAATCCCGCGCGCTTCATACAATCTTCCCCCAATGTCCAAACATTAAAAACAAACTTAATATCAAACGCGCCAGCCAGCGCTTTGTTCACGCTCTCAATATCCTGTTCATTGAACCCTTTTGTTTGCAAAGTTTTTTTATTAATCTGTGGGGCATTGTCAATTTTGGCCGTGCCCTTGACATAATTCAAAATATCCTCAACTTGTTTTTCCGCGTACCCCAAATTTTTCAAAGCCAGCGGTATCGCTTCGTTGGCAATGCGGAAATAACCGCCACCGGCCAATTTCTTGAATTTCACCAAAGCAAAATCCGGCTCAACTCCGGTTGTGGAACAATCCATCAGCAAGCCAATGGTGCCGGTCGGCGCCAAACAGGTGGTCTGAGCGTTGCGATAGCCATAGCGCTCGCCCATCATCAGCGCGTCATTCCAACTCTCTCTGGCCGCGGCCAATAAATATGCCGGCGCGTACTGCGGATCAATGCCTTTTGGCGTGATGGTTAATTTTTCATATTCATCTTTTTCCGCGTTGAAAGCGGCGCGGCGATGATTTCTTATTACCCGCAGCATCTCATCGCGATTGTATTCAAATTTTGAAAACGGCCCCAAAATCTTGGCCATTTCCGCACTGGTTTTATATGATTTCGCTGTCATGATGGAAGTAACACAGGCGGCAAAAGCGCTCGCATCTTCTGATTCGTAAGGCACGCCGGCCATCATCAATACTGAACCCAAATTAGCGTAGCCTAAACCCAAAGTGCGAAAATCGTAACTGCCTTGAGCGATTTCTTTGCTGGGAAATTGCGCCATTAAAACACTGGTCTCTAAAACTAAAGTTAAAATACGCGCCGCATGTTTAAATTCAGCAACTTTAAAATATCGTTTTTCAATATCATAAAATTTCAGCAAATTAATTGACGCTAAATTGCAGGCAGTGTCGTCAATGAACATGTATTCACTGCATGGGTTGGAAGCGTTAATCCGACCTGATTGCGGACAAGTGTGCCATTCATTAATTGTGCCGTCATATTGAACGCCCGGGTCGGCGCATGACCACGCGGCATTGGAAATTTGATCCCACAATGAGCGGGCTTTAATTGTCTTTGCCACACCGCCGTCAGTGCGCCAAGTTAAATTCCACGAACCGTCATTTTTGACTGCCTCCATAAACCGATGCGGAATCCGCACGGAATTGTTGGAGTTTTGGCCGGACACAGTTTGGTACGCCTCGCCCTCATAGTCGGAAGGATAGCCGGCGGCGATTAAAACCGCCACTTTTTTTTCTTCGTTTAATTTCCAATTCACAAATTCTTCAATGTCCGGATGATCCGCGTCCAGAACCACCATTTTGGCCGCTCGCCTGGTGGTACCGCCGGATTTTATGGCTCCGGCCGCGCGATCGCCGATTTTTAACCAGCTCATCAATCCGCTGGACTTGCCGCCGCCGGATAACGCTTCGTTCTTGCCGCGCAAAGAAGAAAAATTTGTACCCGTGCCCGAACCATATTTAAATAAACGAGCTTCGCGCACCCACAAATCCATAATTCCGCCTTCATTGACAAGATCGTCTTTAATTGATTGGATAAAACACGCGTGTGCTTGCGCGTGCGTATGAGAATCAACCGCGCGCGTCATAACCCCGGTGTCCGGATCAACAAAATAATGTCCCTGCGCCAGGCCATTGATGCCATAAGCCCAGAATAAGCCGGTATTAAACCACTGTGGCGAATTTGGCGCGGCCATTTGTTTTAACAGCATGACCACTAACTCATCATAAAAAATCTGCGCGTCCTGCGGCGAAGCGAAATAGCCGTATTTTTCCGCCCAATAGCGCCAAGTGCCGGCCAAGCGATGAATGATTTGTTTAACGCTGGTTTCCGGGCCGAGGATTGGCTTGCCGTCGGAATTAAGTTTTGACGTTCCGTCTTTATAATATTGCGGCACGCCGGTTTTGCGGAAGTATTTTTGCGCCAAAATGTCGGTCGCCACTTGCGACCAATCTTTGGGAATTTCAATATCTTTCATTTCAAATACCACAGTGCCATCCGGCTCGCGGATGACTGACGAACGCCGCTCATATTCAACCGAATCAAACGGGTCTTGGCCGTCCTGGCTGAACACGCGCTTGAAGTGCAGGCCATTTTCAATGTCGTATTTAAAATCAATAGTATTTTCCTGTCCCAAATGGACGTTCTGAATAGCTCGGGAATCAATTGGACCCATATATATTGTGGTTAAGATAAATTTAAACCACTATATCTTGTGGTTTAATTGGCAAAAGTTATTATAGCACAATCGCGGAAGCTTGCCCAAATAATTTTACGACGCTGGCATTTTGGCTTAAATTAACGCCGCAATTTAACCGCGGCAAAATTATACCGTTCGAACTTAACATTTATCCACAGGGGGGGTATAATACCCGCCATGTCCAAACCTATCCAAACCAAACTCCTCTTCTGTTTGCTCGCCGGCCTATTCTTGGTTCAATTTTTATTTATTTCTCCCAAAGGCGAATTTGCCCTGAATGACGACTGGGTGCACACCGACACCATCAAACACTGGGTGGAAACCGGCTCGTTCCGCCTTATGCCCTACGCCGGGCCGACTTTCTATGTACCCATATTATATGGCGCCGCTTTGGTAAAAATTTTTGGCTTCTCTTTCACCCTTTTGCGGATTTCAACCCTGATTATCGCGCTAATCTCAATCTTGCTCTTGTTTCTGTTTCTAGTCAAACTGACTCATCGCCCCGCTCTTGCCTTTGTCAGCGCGCTAACTTTGTGGCTCAACCCGATTTTTTTCAACCTCTCGTTCACTTTCATGACCGATATTCCGGCTCTTTTATTTTTGATGTTTTCAATTTATTTTTACTACTCGGCTTTTGAAAACAAAAAATGGCAGTGGTTTTTTGTTGGTTCAGTTTTTTCTATTATCGGCTTTTATACTAGGCAAACAAATATTTTGATTTTAGTTGCCTCAGGACTATACGCGCTCAAAGGAATGAAGCAGTTTGGTTTTAAAAATTTGGTGCTTGGATTCGGCCTGCCCTTGGCAATCGGCGGCGCGATTTATTCCTTTTTAACCATTTACAATTTATTGCCGCAAAGCGTTGGCACTCATACAATTGAAACTATTCCGCGTTTGCTTGGACACATAAAATGGTGGCTATGGTACACGCCGATTTATTTAGGCCTGTTCGTTTTGCCATTAACGAGCGGTTGGTTGCTCGCGCATTGGCGCCAATTAAAAAACAGAAAACTCTGGCTGTTGCTGTTTTGTTTAATTGGGTCCGCTTTAACAATCAGACAATTTTTTCATCTGCAATTTCCATATGTTGATAATATTATTTCGCTTTACGGTCTGGGGCCGATGCCGAATGTAATTGCTGGCAACTTAAAACTGCTGGCGCCGAGCTGGGTGTGGAGTTTGGTCACTTTGATCGCCGCCGCCAGTCTTGCTTTACTGATTTTTATTTTAAGTAAAAAACACAACAATCAAGAACCTGCGGATGCCCGCCCTGAGCGGGGACGAAGGGTTGGGTTTGTCTATTTGTTCGGCTGGCTTTATTTAATTCCAATCTTGATTTTCAAAAGTTTTGACCGCTACTTCTTACCGTTACTTTTGGTTGTAATAGTCGCGCTGGCGCAAAATTTAAAACATTTGAAATTTAATTATTTAATTGCTATTCTGATTCTAATTCCCGTTAGCGCGTACAGTCTCACCCAAACTGACCACTATCTGCGCTGGAATCAAGCGCGCTGGGAATTAGCCAGCTCGGTTTTGAAACAGGGAGTACCGGCCGAACAAATTGACGGCGGTTATGAGTGGGATGGCTGGAACAGCTATTGGCCGGCGACAAATTCCGGAATAAAAAACGGGCCGGAAACCGCCCCATGGTGGATTTATCAAATATTCGTGAATAATACCGAAGATTATATCGTTAGTTTTAGCCAATTTAATGGCTACGAGACTCTTGCCAGTAAAACAACTAACACGCCTAATCCAAACAATACGCTTTACTTGCTAAAAAAATCACGCCGACGGCAGGAAATCAACCGACAAACTAACCAATAGCCAAATTAAAAAGTAAACCGACCACAGTAATGCGGAGGTTTTTTTATATCGCCAATTTTTAATCAAATCCGCCCATGCGATTATCCCCAATAAAAAAATCAACGGAAAAAATACTAAAATAAAAATCGCTTTCATGGTCCCGCGTTCTAAAAACGGATATTGATAAACATTAAAAGCCAATGCCGATATCAACCCGACACAAAAAACATACAGCGCAAAAACACCGCCGAAATTTCTCTTCCATAATTGCCGTAAAAACCCAATCAGCCAGCCGAGCAACACAATCACTGCCAGCGGTACTGACCACCAGTATAAAAATAACGCTCTCTCTAAATAACTAATACTGACAGATCGTCCGTTAATCGTAACCGTCTTATCCGCCGCCAAACCGGCATCATAATTTTGAAAAACATTATAATAGTCCCCAAACGCGTCGGCAGATAACATGCTCCAAAAAGATTTCGTGCCCGCGCGCCAAAATGGATAACTGAAAATGCCGTTATCCCAGTTTAAATAAAATTCCGCCGGCATTCTTTTGTTGTTGATCGCTTCAAAATTATTTATTGTCAGAGCCGCACCCAAATTCCGCTGTTTATAGACCAGCCAAGGCAAAAAACTCAGACCGCAGATAATAACTGCTAAACCGCTGACCAAACACGCGCCAATGCCAAAACCAAACCAGCCACCAGATCGCCAGCGCTTGAAAAAAAATCTCATTTGTAATAAAACGGCTGGCTTCGGAGACTTCCCCCAGCAAACCAACGAATAACAAAGTAAAAATTGTCAGCCAACGGTTTTTAGCAACCAGCCAAGACAACAAACCACTGCCAACGACAAACAACAATCCCCAAACCGCGCCCGCCATTTGCAATAATTTTATTACCTCCGCTTTAGTTAAAAACACTGTAAATAATTTAACTAACGCGCCATTAAACAAATAAAAGCCCGGCTCGTGCCACGCTAAATAATTTTCTGACATGGCTGGCAAGCGATTTGACTCGGCGATTGTAAAAATATAGTCAATATGCGCCCCGCTGTCATAGCCCCAATAAGTATTGTATTGCCAAGCATTATAAAAATATAACAAAGCCAACAAAAACATGACTAAACCAACACTAATTTTAAACCAATTTTTTAGCCAAAATCCCATAAGACAAAAAATTGCGCTTGTGGTATAATTATAACATAACAAACTAAAAGCGTCTGTCAAAAAAATTATCAACAGCGAGGCAGTAATCTAAATTTAAAATATGTTTCTAGAATCCATCATTCCTCAACTTCCGACAACCATGCTGCAGACCATAATCTACGTCGTGGCTGGTTTAGGCGTGATTTTACTGATATATGGCGTATTTTTAGAAACGGAAAAACGCCAAGACGCGGTGTTCTTAATCGGCGCCGGCTGTCTTTTTGTTTACGCGCTATCCATCGGCAATTTAATTTTCACCATCGCCATGGCCGGATTTTTTCTCGCCGCGTTAACTGAATTCATAGAAATCCTGCTCGGCATTCATAAATAATATGAAAAAGTTTGATATTATCGTCATTGGCGACAGCACCATGGATACAATTTTAATGATTGACGACGCGCAAGTGCAATGTGACTTAAAAAAAGAACACTGCCAGATTTGTTTGAATTACGCGGATAAAATTCCCATCAGCCAAACTGTTCAATCGTTGGGCGGCAACGCGGCGAACATCGCCGCCGGTTGTAAACAGCTCGGTTTAAAAACCGCGATTGTCACCGAGCTCGGCGACGACATCAACGGCGCGGTAATTAAACAAGAGTTTGATAAAATCGGCATTGACACAAAATTTGTCAGATTAAATCCCAAAAACGAAACCCGCTATTCCGTGGTCCTTAGTTACTTGGGCGAACGCACAATATTGTCTTACCACGCAAAACGCAAATATTCTCTTCCAAACATACCGGCGACTAAATGGCTATATTATACTTCGGTCGGGGATAATTTTCATGTCCTGCAAAAACAAATTTTAAATTATTTAAAAAAACATCCGGATTGCCATCTCGCCTGCAACCCGGGTTCGTATCACTTAAAAAAAGATTTAGCCGGATTCAAACCGATTCTACCAATGGTTGAACTGCTTTTCGTAAATAAAGAAGAAGCGGAAAAACTTGTTGGCGAGAAACTGTCATTGCGAGGAGCGAGACGATCCCTCGGCTCCGCTCGGGACAAGCTCCGCAATCCAGTCGCGGCACTTTTGTCATCTCTCCTAAAACTGGGCGTAAAAACGGCGGTGATAACTGACGGTGAAAACGGCTCTTACGCCGCGAATTCAACCGAGCGTTATCATCTGCCGGCCTATGACGTGAAAATAATTTCTAAAACCGGCGCCGGCGACGCTTATGCCAGCGGATTTTTGTCTGCCACCGCTAATGGAAAATCATTAGCTGAAGCAATGCGCTGGGGCACGGCAAATTCCTCCGGCGTCATTCAGCAAATCGGCGCGCAGACAGGGTTATTAAATAAAAGCAAAATTGAGGAGATGGTGGGAAAGTTTATTAAAGTGAAGATAGAAGTGTTGTGAACGATAGGAGAAGTGGTGGTGGATAAGAGATAAAAAAACGAGTTAATAGACACTTTGGTGGGGCTAAAAAATTACTTTTGTGGCATAATGTAGATAAAAATTTAACCTAAAATACATATGCCTTCAAAAAAAGTGCCCAAAATGCCTTGAT
>JACRPD010000036.1 GCA_016214105.1 Candidatus Magasanikiibacteriota bacterium | reverse complement strand
CATCACCGCCAATCGCGGGTCAATCGCTTCGGAAAACTGGGCAGTCTTCGCGCCGGCGTTTACTTGCCCCATTACTTTTTCAGTAAGGTCGGCGGAAGCCGGTGCCGAGCCGAAAATCAAATTCAAAACCAATACGACAAGAGTGATAAAAATTAATTTGTGTTTTAGGAAAAAATACATACAGTTTAAGTCATTGCGAGGAGCTCGCCGCGGCGAGCGACGTGGCAATCCACGTTCGTTAATCGTTGGCGACTGGATTGCTTCGTCAGCCGATGCGAATCGGCTTCCTCGCAATGACAGGAAGCCCGCAAACGTTAAAACTATTTTGACCAATTAGCGGCGGAGCAGACAATCAATTTGCTGGTACCCAACAATTCCTTAATATCACATTTGTTGCCTTCCGGACCCAACTGCCCGCTGACGCATTCGTTCACACAAAGCTCTTGGCTGGTCTCAGTATAACTGCAATCATCCAGGGTGTTAGTTTTGTCTAATGCATTAGCTTTAAAATCCGCTTTTGAACAGATTCGGCAACAAATCGTTTTTTCTCCCTCGTCCTTTCCCGTCACATCCGTCAGCCGCGGCACAACAAAAGTCGTGATGCTGTATGCCCCGACTAAAATTATTAAACCAATGATTGAGGAAATAATAATCTTTTGCGCTTTTTCCACCGGCTCTTCCTCGCCGCGAGCTGTCATCCACAGCCAGCCGGCGTAGATCATTAAGACCAAAAATATCACGCCGGTAAAAGACAGAATCATCGCGATAATTGATCCGGTCGTTTCCGCGAAAGTGATTTCTGATGTGTTGGGGTCATACCCTGCGTCACCCGCCGCCTTTTTAACCGCGCCGCTGCCGAAATCTAAAGCAGAGACGCTTGTTAACGGGCCAAACAATAACACCAGAGTCAAATAGAAAAACAAAATTTTGCGGACAATACACATAAACTCAATTTGTAATTTTTAATTTGTAATTTTTAATCAATTTTCAATAAATTAATTTTCAGTTTCATTATTTTTGTTGTGGTCATCTTTTTTTCGCAAAGAAGATGTGATTTTGCTAAAAATTAAAGTTAATTCTTGCGCCTCTTTCCAGAGTCCACGAAGTTTGTCTTTTTGCTCCGGATTAACGGCGGCCAGCATTTCTAACCAATACTTTGTTTCCTGAACTTCTTTACGGCAAATGAAAATCTTATTTTTGAAGTCTTTTCGCGAACAGGCCGCGTTGGCTTCGCAATAATTAGCGCCGGTGCTGGTGACCGAACGCGCCAGTTGATTAATTACATTACGGTTTAATTCTGTCACTTTTATTACCGCCAATAACCCCAACACATCTTTGCTAAATTTTCTTGTCCGCCCCTCCAAATCATATTGCATAATTAGTCATTGCGAAATTGAAAATTGATTAAAAATTACAAATTACAAATTTCTCACTTGCATTCTCCCGCCGGCACCAGTCCCATAAATTTCCCGTCCAAATCAGTACACTCGCTTTCTGAAATCTGTTTCTTCGGGCAAGTCCAAGACAAGATAGACGCGCATAACTTGCAGCATTCCACTTTCGTCCCTCCGACCTCGCCCGAACTTCCACTTCCGGTTGTCTTGTTCAATATTTTTGGCACAATAAACGTGGTAATGCTGTACGCGGCGACCACGACTATCATACCAATAACCGCGGCGATAATTATTTCATGCGCTTTGCTGACTTGTTCCTCTTCGCCTCGCGCGGTCATCCACAAATACCCGGCATAAACCATTAAAATCAAGAATACCACGCCGAGCATTGATAACACGGCTTGAATAAGAAAACCAACATTGCCGGCAAAGGTTGTGTCGTTTGTACCTTCGTCATATCCTGCTTGTTTCGCCGCGTTGCTGGTTTTATCCCAGCCGAGATCTTGAGCTTGAACTCCGACTACGAAAAATAAAGAAAAAAACAAAATTAAACAAAAAATAACAAAATTAGACAAAATTAAATTGGAATTTTTTGTTTTTGTCATAGTCAAACTCTCGTTTATTCTACCCATTTACATCCTGTGTCAATCTGGTTGCAGTTTTCCTTTTTAACTTTACCACAATAATTGGCGACTACGTCTTCTTTGGGAATACAGCCTGTGGGAAAAATCGTACTCCACTCACACCCCTTAACTACCCCTGTCTCGGCTGTATTACATTCGTTTTCTTGATCTCCTGTTGTGTATTGATCGCAATATTTAGTCAGTTCAGAAAAATCTATCACGCATCCTTTCGCAGCCACTTGACCGCCGCCTTCAGTGCTCGTGCTACCACCCCCACCCAGCTTCCCGCTGACAAAAGTCGTGATCGCGTACGCGCTGGCAACGATAAAAAAGCCGATTAACGCCGCGGTGATTATTTTTTGCGCTTTATCAACCTGCTCTTGTTCGCCTCGCGCGGTCATCCACAGATAACCGGCGTAAACCATTAAAATCAAAAATATCAACCCAACCAAAGTTATCGCCGCGCCAATGCCAACGCCGATTACATCTTCCGGATTTTTATAAACATCTGCGCCCGCGCCACCGCCTCCAGCGACTTTTTCAAATTGCCCAGTTGCGCCTTTTAGTCCCTGCGCGCTTACCACGGCTGTCGTTAAAACCAGACCGGCCGAAATAATAAAGATTATTGTGAGAATGTGTTTTTTCATACGAACTAATACAAGACAAAAGAGATTAATGCGTCCTCTCTCCTCGTAGGAGAGAGACAGAGTGAGGTCTCAAAGAGTGAAAAACCTCTTTCTCTGTATTTATGCAAGTTGAGTGCTTCTGCACTCACTGAGACCTCATCCTTTATCCTTCTCCTAAGAGGAGAAGGAAATTGACGAAGACATCACTACAACCCTTCTCTGGAGTTTACCCCGATGAAAATCGGGGAGGAGAAGGGTTACTCCCGTTTTTCCCCTCTCCTCGTAGGAGAGGCGGGGTGAGGTCTCAGCGGGACTTTGTTAATTCAACTATTTTTGTATTAATAATTTCTAAGACTGTTTCCGCGCTGTAAATGCAATCTTCGTTCATTACTCTAATTATATTATATCCTTGCTG
>JACRPD010000012.1 GCA_016214105.1 Candidatus Magasanikiibacteriota bacterium | reverse complement strand
TTTGGGCGGAATGACATCTTCCAAAGGAATCCCATTGGGAAATCCGGGAACATCCGGTTATTTGACCAGTGTTAAATATCAATCGGATTTTGACACCAGTTCCAGCGCGACCGGGGATCTTACCGCTCCGACTGTTGATAACACAATACCGGCTGATGCCGCGACCGGGATTTCCACATTAAGGCCAATCATCATTAATTTTTCCGAATCAATGAATCCGTCAACTATTACTGACACTTCTGTGGTTCTCAAATTAGGTTCCACCGCGGTTGCCGGCAGTTTGACTTACGACCCAAACAATTGGATGGCAACTTTCATTCCTGATTACTCTCTAACTCCTACCAGCACATACACAATTACAGTTACGACTGGTGTACAAGATTTGGCCGGCAATGCTTTGGCCTCAGCATTTTTGCGCACTTTCACTACTGGCAGCGCCGATACTTCTTCTCCGACGGTGGTTTCCGCTCAAGCCAATGATTATGCTTTGAAGATCGATTTTTCTAAGCCGATGTTGGCAGTTGACGCGAGCGATATTAATTACGCGAACAGCGTCTTGAAGCCGGCCAATTATACGATTCATAAAGTTAATTCCGCGGGTGCGACGCAATCAACCATCGCCACTTCCACTGCCACCATAACTTATGACGCGGCTAGCCGCAGTGTGGCTTTGAATGGCATTACCGGTATTGTTGCCAATGATTTGATAAACATTAGCGTTAGCGGCGTGAAAGATATCGGTTTCAATAACGTCGCTTCTGGTTCGGCCGCAGCCGTGACTACTACCGCGCAATCCAGCGCCAAAACCGGCAATTTTACTGGTGGCGGCATGGCCGGGCCGATGTTTGGCACCGACGGCAACATGATGCAGGGCGGGATGATGGGCGGTCCGCCGGCCATGGTTGGCACATTTGTGGAATCAGGAATCGGTTTTGCTCCGAGTGTTAAAGTTTATCCATTCAATTCCATGGCTTCAGTCAGTACCATTTACGGCATAGAAATTCCTATTTCCTACCAAATTCCAAACGCCGGGTTTATTGATATTGCTTTCCCTGACTTGACTGATGTTGCTAATGCTAAAAAAGATACCGCCAGTCCGCCTAATAATGATTTGAACGGGCCTGGTCCAGGTGTAGTTGTGTTTGGCACGAGCGAAGGAACCTTACCATCTGGCTGGACCACTGGCGGAGCGTCAAACGATGGTGTGATTGTGAACACGGATTCGCGCACTGTCCGCGTAATTTTGGGGGCGGTGGCAACGCGTCGCGGTACTGCTAATCTGACATCCGGCGATGGCGACCAGCATGATTTCTTACGTTTGGATATCGCGCAAATTACCAACTCTTCCAACGCCACCAAAGTCGGCATGAGCGGAAATTCCGCGACTGTCTCCACAAAAAAAGCCGATGGCACGGTTTTGGAAACCCTATCATCCGGTTCGTTCTCAACTTCGGCCGCCGGAAGTTTCACCGTGCGCGGCCGCGTGTTGGCTGGCGCTAGCGGCGTTAACGGTATCAATGTTTTCTTGATGTCGCCGATGACCGGTCCGCAATCTACCACTACCGCTAATAACGTATTTAATTCCCAAGATGGTGAATTCCAGTTTCAAAATTTGGTAGCTGGCAACTATATGTTGGGGGCGGAGCAGTTTGCAAAATCCGGCGCCACGAGTTATACCGCGGGTTTTCCGGCGCAGATTAATGTTAACTCCACCAACTGCGCGTCTGATATCTGCAGTCAAAATGTCACTGTTGTGAATGCTTCCACCGGAGCGGCGGTAACATTAAATATCAGCGGTACTTTCAGCAGCAACGCGATTGATATTTTTGCCGGCGGCCCCGGTTCATTTAGAAAAACCACGTCAACTTTAGATGGCACGCTTGTTGGCGACACTTCCAATTCAATAAAATTAAACGCCAATGGCGTGTGGATGGTTGGTTTTGGCCCGCAGATGTCCACGGAAATGTTTGGCAAGAGCGGCCCCTCGGCTCCAACAACCTGGATGCCGCCTAAACCGCAAGAAGTGCAGGTGAGCGGCTGTCCGACTGCTTGCGCGGTTAATCCCGCTACTTTGACATTTAATGTTTCAACCGCCAATAAGACAATTAAATTTACGGTTAAAGATGCTTCCAGCAACGCGATTGGCAAAGCAAATGTTTTTGCTTATTCGCCGGCTTCCAACGCTGGAAACAGCACAATGGCGGATGCTGATGGCACCGGTTCAATTAACTTGTCTTATGGCACGTATAAAATTGGCGCGAGTGTTTCCGGCATGCCCGGCGGTGTGGAGAGGTCAATATTTATTAAAGATGATGGCGGCGCTGATAAAGTGTTCGTCGATGGTTCAAGCACCGGTATTGCTTTATCCAGCATGACCAGCGCCAGTTTGACACTGACTATCAGCAAGCCATCTTACACCATTTCCGGCCAAGTAACTGACGGCACTAATCCGGTTGCTAACGCGCCGGTAAGCGCTTATCGCACTGACGGACCTGGCAATTCTAACACCTTTACCAATTCTTCCGGAAACTACACATTGTATGTGGCCAATGGAACTTGGAAAGTGCAGGCCTTTAGTCCTGACTACGGCAAACTCCCGGAAAAGACGGTGACCATCAGCGGTTCCAATTCCAGCGGCCAGAATTTTGAACCAAACACCAGCGCGGTAACTTATGCCACCATTACCAAAAGCGTTGGCAATGACGCTGATGCCGATGGCGTGCTTGACGCCGGTGAAGGGACCAGCAATGTACAGTTAATTGTTGAGGGTACGACCGGTGATTTGAATAATGATGGCGACACCAGCGATAGCGGAGAAAATGTCAGCTATGTTAACAGCGGCGTGACTGATACCAATGGCAGTTCTACTCTTAAACTTCCGCCCGGCACTTACACAATGAAGGCCTATTCATCAATCCAAGGCGAGATGTCTTCTTCAACGCAGAGTATTGTGGTCAATGGCGCCGGCACAGTTACCACCGCGCCTTATGATATTTTGGCGCCAAAGACCGGCGCGGTAACCATCAATATCCTGGATTCTAATGGCAATGCCACGAGCAGTATGAAAGCGGTGGTGGAGTTTATGCAAATCGGCGGCAAGATTGATAAGACCGAATCGTTCAGCGGGACCGCTTCCAGCACTATTTCTTTGTCGCAATTTGATGTTGCCAATGCCCTTAACGCGGTTACGAGCACTAATCCAACCAACATGTATTTGATGAATGTGACTATTCCGGGTGTTTCTGACAGCAGTCTGATAGCGTATGGCGCGGATAGCAATACCGTGCTCGCGACCTCCACCGCGGCCAGCGGTTATTGGAAAATTGAAGTTGATGCCAATACGGAATCAATTAATATAAGATTGCCGGCCATTAATTACGTCAGCGGTACGGTTAAAGATGGCGCTGGCAGCGCTGTGCCAGATGCTACGGTGCATTTTGAGAATTCTTCAACCAATGAAAAAGTTGATGTGCAAGCCGACACCAGTGGCAATTATTCCACCAAGCTTTCCAGCGCGACATATTTAGTCAGCGCCACCAAAGACGGCTACATTGATACCGCTTCCAGCGTGGCCGTAAGCGCGAGCGGCGCGTTAGCTGATTCCGCCACCACCATGACGGTCGCTTCTTACACTATTTCCGGCACGATTACAGCTGGTTCAGCGGCTGCTTCCGGCGCCACGGTACGCGCGGAAAAATTAGGCGGCGGTATCGTAACTGCCACCACGGCTTCAGATGGCACCTACTCTTTAAAGGTTATCAACGGTAATTGGAAAGTTTCTGCCGCGGCCGACGGCTATACTGAAGGCACTTATAGTTCTGTTGTGGCTGTCAGTAGCGCCAATGTTTCTGGCATCAATCTTACTCTTTCCACCACCGCCACTTCGCTTTCCGGCTCAACTTCCCAATCTGTTACTCCGCAGAACGGTGGTTCGTTAAAGCCTCGGAGTCGGCGCTGGCCATTTCTGCCAATCCATACACTTTGAATGATAAGGAAATTTCCAATGTGGTCGGTGGCAATGCCGGAACACCCATCAGCAGTGAAGCGAAAACAATCAGCAGTTATGATAATGATGGCAATGCCGTTACGTTATTAAAAAATGATGTTGCTGTTAGCGTGAGCTATTCCAGCAGTGATATGACTACTGCCTTGGGCGTTCTGACTTTGGCCAAATTAAAAAAAGTGCGAATGGGTTCGTGGGATGAGACTGCGGATAATTGGGAGACTTTGCCGACGACTGTCGCGTATAAAGATTCCAGCGGTAAATTTATTGAACCGTCAGTAAGCGCTTCGACTGTCGCTTACACTGGCCAAACTTCCCACTTTTCTTCCTTCAATCCGATTGCCCCGTCTGATGGTTCGGCGCCGGCGGTTATAACTAATGTGGCGGCGGTCGCGGGTAATAATTCCGTATCCATAACTTGGACGGCTGGAGGCGAGGGCGATTTGCAAGGTTATGATGTCTACCGTTCCACTTCGGCGAACGGCACTTATTCATCACTTGGGTCTTCAACCTCCAATAGTTACACCGATTCTTCAGCCGTTAATGGCGCCACTTATTATTACAAAATAACAGCAACTGATACCGGTGGTTTGGAATCAGATCTTTCTTCCGCTTCTAACGCCGCCACGCCAACTGGCGCCGGCGGAGGAGGAGCCGGCGGGGGCGGTTCGGTAAGCTCGCCGCCAGTACTCGGCGCGGTTCCGGTTTCAGTGGACGGCAATGCCGCAAAGAGCTCGTCTATCATTACGTTGAAATTTAGCGTAACTAACGCGGTTCAAATGGCCATTTCAGAAAAAGCGGATTTTTCCGGCGCCGCGTGGGAAAGTTATTCTTCCACTAAGAAACAGACTCTATCCAGCGGTCTGGGTTCCAAGATAGTGTATGTAAAATTCCGTAGCGCCAGCGGTGAGACAACTGCCATTAAGACAATTGATATTACAGTGGTTTCCGAAGCTACCGCGGAAGAGAAAAAGGCAGCGGAAAAATCTATCACTGTTGAAAAAACCGCAACAACCACTTGCTCATTAACCCCCGGCAGCGTTTATAAACTGGGCAACTCGGCGGCGGTATTTTATGTCACTTCAGATTGCGCCAAGCGTCCGTTCAATAAAGCCAATGTATTCTTTACCTACTTTACTTCGTGGTCAGATGTTAAAACTACTACCGCGGGAGTGTTGAATGATTTGAAAAATGACACTCTCGGCTTTATGCCGTGGGGTCCGAAATATGATCCTAAATACGGCGCGCTGGTAAAAATCGTTACTGATCCGAAAGTGTATTTGTTGCTTGGCACGGAAAAATATTGGATAACATCAGAAACGGTGTTTGAGGGTCTTGGTTACGCTTGGAATTGGGTGGAAGACATTGATGAGGCGTTGTTAAATAAATACACCGTTGGTTCAGAGATCACTTATATTAATCATCATCCGAATTATACTCTGATTAAGTATAAGAACAGCGCTAAGGTGTATCGTTTGGAACCGGATCCAAAAGACGCGGCCAAGCAAGTGAAACGTTATATCAAAGATGAGGCGGCTTTCAATGCTCTGACTTTCCGCTGGGATAGAATTGTGGTGGCAGACAGCAAAGAGGCATACGCCGATGGCGAAATATTAACAGCGCCGGCGAGCATTAAGAAAGTTGACAGCGGAACTTACAAGTTTAGTCTGACTCTGCAACAAGGCGATAGCGGCGCGGAAGTGACAAAACTGCAGGAGAAACTTAAAGCGCTCGGCTATCTTTCGGTTGAACCGACCGGCACTTTCGGCGCTAAAACCAAAGAAGCGGTGGTGCAGTTTCAACAGGCCTATAAATTAGCGCCATACCCTGGCGTCGTTGGCAAGGCCACCAGAGATATGCTTAATAGTCTTTGATTGGTAGATATACAGAGGAATAAACAGCCCCGGTTATCCGGGGTTGTTGTTTTTACTAGTTTTTTGGTATAATATTACCAATTAATAATAATTTTAAAAGTATGATTAATCTCGCAATCAACGGCTTTGGCCGGATCGGTCGGCAGGCCTTTAAGGTGGCGTTTGACCGGAAAGATTTTAAAATCATCGCGGTCAATGATTTGACTGACACCAAAACTTTGGCGCATCTTTTACAGCATGATACGGCTTATGGCAAGTATAAATATCAAGTTGGATTTGATGAAAAAAATTTGATTATTGGTAATCCTTCGACTTCGCTCAGTACAAGAAAAATTCCCGTGTTAGCCGAAAAAGACCCCGCGTTATTGCCATGGAAAAAACTCAAAGTTGATGTGGTGATAGAAAGCACCGGTCGTTTTACCAAAAAAGAAGATGCGTCATTGCATTTAAAAGCCGGCGCTAAAAAGGTTATTTTGTCCGCTCCGGCTAAAGGCGGAGGTGTCCCGACTTACGTTCGCGGGGTTAATTGCGGAAAAGTCAGCCAAGAGACTTCCTGCGTGATCAACAACGCTTCTTGCACCACCAACTGCATCGCGCCGATCATGGCGGTTTTAGATGAAAAATTCGGTATTGAAAAAGCAATGATGTCTACTGTCCATGGTTATACTGCCGATCAAAATTTGCAAGACGCGCCGCACAAAGATTTGCGTCGGGCGCGCGCGGCCGCGGAAAATATCGTTCCCACATCCACCGGCGCGGCGAAAGCCGTGGGCGAAGTCAAAACGAATTTGCAGGGAATTTTTGACGGCGTGGCTTTCCGCGTGCCGGTGCCGACCTGTTCGCTGTCTGATTTGACGATTGTTTTGAAAAAGAACGTTACTAAAGAAGATGTGAATCAAGCGCTGATTGACGCTTCCAAAACCAAGAGATTTGAAGGAATTTTATTCTGCACCAGCGAACCGTTAGTGTCAGCTGACTATGTCGGCAATACTTATTCATCAGTCGTTGATCTGCCTTTAACTAATGTTGTTGGCGGGAATCTCGTCAAAGTCGTAGCGTGGTATGATAACGAGGTTGGATACGCAAACAGGTTGGTGGAAATGACGAAACTGTTTGCTTGATATGAAAATCAGAACTATTAAACAAATTCATAATTTAAAAAATAAGCGTGTGTTGGTGCGAGTGGATTTTAATGTGCCGCTTGAAAAAGGCAAGGTGGCAGAGGACGCACGACTTATCGCTTCTTTACCAACGATAGAGCACTTGATAAAAAAAGGCGCAAAAGTTATTTTAGTCTCGCATTTGGGGAGGCCGGAGGGGTTTGATAAGAAATTGAGTTTGTCGCCGGTAGCCAAGAGACTGGAAAATTTAATGGGCAGACAAGTTAAATTATTAAAGATCGAAAGATTAAAAGATTATAGAAATGAGGTGGTGGATCAAATCAGCAAGATGAAAAACGACGAAGTGGTGATGCTGGAGAATATTCGTTTTTTCCCTGATGAGGCAAAGGACGAGAATAATTTTGGCAAAACATTGTCCGGAATAGCTGATATTTTCGTGTTAGACGGATTCGCGGTAGTGCATCGGGATTCCGGATCAGTCACCGGCGTTGCCAAACATCTACCAAGTTACGCGGGCTTGCTTTTGGAAAAGGAAATTGTCGGCCTGTCTAAAGCGATTGAAAAACCGAAAAAACCATTTGTCTTGGTTTTGGGCGGGGCAAAGATGGAGACCAAGTTGCCGGTGCTGAAAAATTTATTGTCAAAGGCTGATTATGTTTTAATCGGTGGCGGAATTTTTAATACTTATTTATGGGCGAAGGGCTGTAAGGTGGGCAAGTCGTTGATTGATAAAGAATACAAAAATGAAGCATTAAAATTATTGAAAAATAAAAAGGTGATTTTGCCGGTAGATTTTGTGGTTGGAAAAGAAAATGGGGATAAGGCACGTGTACAAGATACAAGTTACAAGATACAAGTTACAAATAATGAAGCCATTTACGATATTGGCCCACAAACTATCCGTCTCTACGCCCGGTATATTAAAAAAGCCCAAACCATCGTCTGGAACGGCGCGATGGGATATTTTGAGCAAAAACCGTATGATGTCGGCACATTATCAATCGCGCGTTTAGTCGCTTCACGATCCAAAGGCAAAGCATTTGGCATCATCGGCGGCGGTGAGACATTACAGGCGATGGAAAAAGTGAAAATGATGGAATTTGTTGATCTCGTCTCCACCGGCGGCGGCGCGATGCTGGAGTTTCTTTCTGGTCAGAGATTGCCCGGGCTTAAACTGTTGACAAAATAATTTTGTTTTTTTATAAGTTTTACTGTATAATTTAAAGTGTAAATATCAAAATTTAAAATTTTTATATTTTATTTTTTAATTATTTATTATGCCTGTCAAATCAAATAGTGGTGTGGCAAAAGAATGCTGTGGCGGGAAACACAGCGGTCTGGACTGTTTTCCTAAAAAGATTTTAGTAACGCTATTGGGAATTTTGTTAGTGTATATTATCATACTGGTCGGGACGATAATCCGCAACAATTTAGCCAAATACGACGCGATTGGCCAGGCTGACAAGATGGAGCACATGATCACGGTTGAAGCTGATGGCAAAGTCACTGCCAAGCCGGACATCGCGGTAACCACCATGGGAATGAAAGTCAAGGCAAAGACCGTGCTTGAGGCGCAACAAAAAAATACTGAAGTGATGAACAAGTTAATTGCCAAATTGAAAGATTTGGGAATTGCCGGCGATGATATCAAAACCGTGAATTATAATGTTTATCCGGAATATGATTATAAAGATGGCTCCAGTATTTTAATCGGGTACAGTGTATCGCAAAGCGTTACAATTAAAATCAGAGATTTAAGCAAAGCTGACAAAGCTTTGGCTCTTGCCGGTGAATTGGGGCTGGGCGAGGTGGGCGGATTGAGTTTTACGATTGATGATAATGAAGTGTATTTAGCGCAGGCGCGGCAGAAAGCGTTGGAAAAAGTCGCGGAAAAAGCGCGCGTTTTATCACAGATGTTGGGGGTAAGAGTGACTGGCGTGGTTTCTTACAGCGAGTATGAAGCCGATGGCAAAGGCGTTTATTATAAAGCAATGGATGAATATGGGATGGGAGGCGCCGCGGCGCCGGCGATAGAAGCCGGAAGCATGGATGTGGAGATGCGTGTATCGGTGACGTTGGGAATTAAATAGTCCGTAGATTATAATAACACGCAGATAGCGCAGATTACAGATCCACCGGGCGACTGGTGGATTTTGGTTTGACAGGTGGCGGTATTTTGTGTTATTTTGATATTATCGTTGTGATCTTGTGATGCGGTGATAAAATGAAATTTATATGCCTTACGATGCCAATAAAAACGAGTTAGAAATTCTCAAGTACTGGCAAGATAATCAGATATTTGAAAAATCAGTGCAAGAACGTTCGGCCTTCGAGTCCCGAGCCTCAGGCCGAGGGGAGAACAAACCGTATGTGTTTTATGATGGACCGCCGTTTGCCACCGGCCTGCCGCATTACGGCCATATTTTGGGTTCGGTGATTAAAGATGTTATTCCGCGTTATCAGACTATGAAAGGCCATCGCGTGCGCCGGCGCTGGGGATGGGATTGCCATGGTTTGCCAATTGAAAACTTGGTGGAAAAAGAATTGGAAGTGTCTGGAAAAAAACAAATTGAGGAAAAATTTGGTGTAGAAAAGTTTAATGAAACTTGCCGGTCAAAGGTTTTAATGTACACAAAAGAGTGGAAAAAAATGGTGGACCGCATCGGCCGCTGGATTGAGTTTGATAATGCCTACAAAACAATGGATCCAACTTACATGGAAAGCGTGTGGTGGGCGTTGAAAACGATTTGGGACAAGGGTTTGATTTATGAAGGCCGGAAAGTTTTGATGTATTGCCCGCACTGCGAAACTCCGGTGTCAAAAGCCGAAGTGGCGATGGATGATAGCTATAAAGATATTACGGAAGAAGCGGTCGTCGTGAAATTCAGACTACGGTCTATGGACAACAGACCACAGTCGATTTTCGGCGGCCGTAGTCCGAAGTCTGTAGTCAGTAGCCCAATATATATTTTGGCATGGACGACGACGCCGTGGACATTGCCGGGGAATGTGGCGTTGGCAGTCGGCGCGGATATTGAATATTGGATATTGGATATTGACGGCGAGAGTTTAATTTTGGCTAAAGATAGAATTGAGACCGTAATAGGAGATAAGAGATATGAGATACGAGATAAAATGAAAGGATCAAGTCTTGTTGGTTTGGAATACGAGCCGTTGTTTGAGATTCCGGCGATTCGGGAGACCGGTAAAAAGGCGTGGTATATTACGGCCGCGGATTTTGTTACCACGGAAGAAGGCACGGGCGTGGTGCACACCGCCGTGGTTTATGGCGAGGATGATTATAATTTGGGGTTAAAAGTCGGTTTGCCGGTGGTGCCGCTTTTGAATGATGCCGGTCACTTCAATGAATTCGCGCCGGAGTTTATTCGCGGACAGTATTTTAAAAAATCGGAAAAATTAATTAAAGACGATTTGGAAAATCGCGGCTTGTTGTTCGCGCGGGAAAATCATACGCATTCTTATCCGCATTGCTGGCGTTGCGACACGCAATTGTTTTACAACGCCATTTCCGCGTGGTTTATTGATATTCAAAAAATAAAAAAGCGCCTGATAAAATTAAATGAAAAAATAAATTGGTATCCGGAACATTTGAAACACGGCCGGTTTTTAAATATTTTGGAAACCGCGCCTGATTGGAATATCTCGCGCAACCGATACTGGGCGACGCCGTTACCATTCTGGAGATGCCAGAATGGAAACACTAAACCCGAAACTCTAAACTCTAAATTGTGTGATAATGTTGTTTGTGTCGGGAGTGTGAAGGAGTTAAGAGAGAAAGCGATTAATTTTGAGGAAGTATATGATGGTAAAAAAGTTGAAGAGATGGATTTACACAAGCATTTGATGGATAAAATCAAATTGAAATGCGACAAGTGCGGCGGAGAGATGAGTCGGACGCCGGAAGTGATTGATTGTTGGGTGGAATCCGCTTCCATGCCTTTTGCCGAGTGGCATTATCCATTTGAGAATAAGGCGATGTTTGAAAAACGTTTCCCCGGTCAGTACATTGGCGAATACATCGCTCAAACCCGCGCTTGGTTCTATTATATGCATGTCATGGCGACCCTGTTGTTTGACGACATCAGTTTTGAAAATGTCGTCTGCACCGGCACGATTCTGAATGATAAAGGCGAGAAATTATCCAAGTCCAAACGCAATTATACTGATCCGTGGGTGATTATCGAACAATACGGCGTGGACGCTTTACGCTATTACCTGATGACTTCGGTGGTTATGCAGGCTGATGATTTGTATTTTAACGACCGCGAGGTTCGCGATGTTTATAATAAAGTGATAAACATGCTGTGGAATGTGGTTGAGTTTTATCGGATGTATGCGGGCGAGAGTCTAAAAGTCTATAAAGTCATAAAGTCTGTAAAGTCCGAAAACGTATTGGACAAATGGATAATGGCGAGGCTGGGGCAGTTGGTTGGCGAGGTGACGGAAAATTTGGACAAATATGACACGGTGCGAGCCGGCCGGCCGATTAAGGATTTTATTGATGATTTGTCCACTTGGTATTTGCGCCGTTCGCGCGATCGATTCAAGGGAAATAACGAAGAAGATAAACAAGCCGCATTAGCAACTTTGCATGATGTTCTGTATATTCTTTCAAAAGTGATGGCGCCGTTTATGCCGTTTTTGGCGGAGAAAGTGTATCAGGACGTAGGACATAGGACGGATGATGTAGGACGTGAGACAGATAGTGTGCATTTGGAAAATTGGCCTACGCCGGCGGAGATTACCAGAGATGATGTTGAGTTGTTACAGGATATGGAAAAGGCAAGAAAAATTGTGGAAATGGGTCTGGCGTTGCGAGCGGAAGCCGGAATTAGGGTGAGACAGCCATTGAGTGAATTACGCATTATGAATTATGAATTAAGCGATGAATTGGCGCGGATTATTGCCGAGGAATTGAATGTGAAGAGTGTTGAAATAGATGGAGATATGATAATAGATGGAGATAAAGTGATTGTAAAAGAGGACGGTGGTTTAAAAGTGGTTTTGCATATAGAGATTACAGATGAATTAAAGAGAGAGGGTTTGGCGCGTGAAATCATCCGGGCGATTAATCAGACGCGCAAAGAGCGGAAGCTGACGATTAAAAACAGAGTGGTTGTGGCGTATGAGACCGATGATGAGATGTTAAGGCGGGTTTTTACTGAATTTGTAGAAGAAATCAAAAAAGCCGTGCTCGCGGACGAGTTGGTGGAGGAGAAAAATAACGGTACAGAAGCTGATTTAGACGGCCACAAAGTTAAACTGTGGATAAAGCAGCAGAAAGATTAAAAATCCGGTTTGACACCGTGCCGCAAAGTGGTAAAATATCGGGTGGCGACACCGCCGCTTTCCTTGTATAAATAATATGGACCTTGATAGGTCTGTAAGCGAGGATCCTTTTCCTGAAAACAATTTGTATAATATTAAATTAAACAAACCCAAAGGGCGATAGCTTTTGGGTTATTTTGTTTGTCTTGTGGATAAAGAAGGTTCGCCGCAATCAGTCGGCATTATTTACAGCGAGGTGAAAAGAGAATATTTCCCCACTGAAACACAATATCTGACCGAAAAAGACGCTGAACATGACGCGAAGATAATCGGCGGTTATTTGGAGCGTATGGGAATAAAAGTTTTTTATTACCCCGGAACGCCGACTTTGGTGGTTGATCTTCTGCGCGACCGTCCGGAAATGGTATTTAATCTGGTCGGCTCAATCAACGGCCAGGAATATTTGGCGTCAACCATCCCGGGGATTTTGGAATCATTGGATATTCCCTACACCGGCGCGGGAATTTTGGGAGAAACTCTGGCTTACAATAAATTTTTGGTTAAAGATCTTTTGCAATCGCACGGCATTCCGGTTCCGCGCAGCCAGCTCTTTTCCTCGCCGAATTTTCTTTTAGACATGAAGATGCGTTTTCCGTTGATTACCAAACTGAATGAAATCCACGGCGCCGTGGAAATAACCAAAGACGCGGTTTCTGACAATGAAAAACATTTGCGCGAACGATTGAAATTTTTAATTAACACTTACAAACAACCGGCTCTGGCCGAGGAGTTCATCGCCGGCCGCGAGATTACGGCGATTTTGCTTGAGGGGCTGAACCGCAAAGTGTATCTGGCGGAAAAGATTTTTAAGGAAGAAAATAATCCCAACCAATTCGCCTCGTTTGAATACCAGTGGACGGAAGAGGCGCATTATAAAAAATTTGAAGATCCGTATTTGGCCGATTTGGTAAAAAGGGCGTTTGATGTTTTGCGTATGTCGGATTACGGCAAGTTTGACATCCGCATGGACCAATCAAACCGCTATTATTTTATTGACAGCAACTCTAACCCGGCGTTCGGCCCGAAAGAACTTGATTGCGCGATCGCCAACATCCTGGGCCTATATGGAATTGACTTTACGGAGATCTTGAAACGATTGCTGTTAAATACCATGCGCGATGCTCAAGGCAAAGAACGATTGCCGTTTACCTCGTCAGAGGGCGGCTCGAATAATGAATCTGTTGTGAACGAATATGCTGTTGAATAGAATCGCTTTTCTTTACAATGTCAGACATAATTATCCGGACCCGAATGAAAAAGAGGTTCGGCTTGATACTGATTTTGACGACCCGGCGACGATTGAGTGGATGATAAAGCATTTTAAAAATTTAGGCCTGGAAGTTTTGCCGATTGAGGCGGATGAAAAAGCATATTTGAATCTCTATGAAAACAAAGACAAGATAGATCTGGCGTTTAATTTCGCGGAAGGTTTGCATGGCCGAGATAGAGAATGTCATATTCCCGCCATGTTGGAGATGCTGAAAATTCCTTACACCGGCGGTTCGCCTCTGACTGAGGCTCTGGTTTTAGATAAGGCGACTGCCAAAGATGTTTTGCGGTCTCATGGCGTACCGGTTTTGCCGCACCAAGTCTTTTTGACTGAAACCGGAGAGTTGAATCCGGAATTAAAATTTCCTTTGATTGTAAAGACGAATTCTCAAGGTTTATCGGCCGGCATAACCAATGACAGCGTGGTTGAAAACGAAAATGAGTTGCGCCGACAGTTAAAATTTGTAATCAGTAATTTTAAACAAAAAGCGCTGGTGGAGCCGTTTTTGAACGGCAGAGAATTTTCCGTCCCGATGCTGGGAAATAATCCGCCGGAAGTTTTGCCGATTATTGAGTCTGATCATTCCACTTTACCGGCAGGATTGAGGCCGATAGACTCTTTGGATGTTAAGTGGATTATTGAGGAAGCCAGCGGCGGCGCGAATTTTATTTGTCCGGCTAAAATTGATTCTGGTTTAGAAGAAAAAATTAAAAAGATTTGTTTACAAACGTGGGAAGTTTTGCGGCTATGCGATTTTTGCCGGATCGACATCCGCTGTGATCGCGCTGGCAATCCATATGTCTTGGAAGTTAATTCTCCGGCCGGACTAATTCCACCCGAAGTGTCCATGACTTCATATTTTCCGCTCTCCGCCCGCGTCGCCGGAATGGATTATGAAACGCTTTTAAAGAAAATTTTTTCCGCCGCCTGTCATCGCTACGGCATCACTTATTAACTTATTTACTTACACACTTACAAACTCATTTTATGTTAGCTACTCGCCTGTCGCCCTATTTGGAAAAATTAACTAGAAAATGTCCGGCGATTCAACGGGAATTTGTGCCGACAAAAAATGAAGGTCAAGATGAGACCAGCACTTTTGACGATCCTTTGGTAGAGGAGCAGCATACGGTTACTCGCGGATTGGTGCACAAATATGGCAACCGCGCCTTGATTTTATTGACCATGAACTGCGCGGCTTATTGTCGTTTTTGTACTCGCCGGCGCAAGGTGTCTGATATAGAAAAAGGCAGATTATCCGATCAAGACATAGAGAATATGGTTAAATATGTTAAAGCCCATCCGGAGATTAAAGAATTGCTTTTTTCCGGCGGCGATCCTTCAACCGTGCCGGTGTTATTAAAAAAAGTTTTGCAAAAATTTGTTAAATTGCCGCAAATAAAAATTATTCGCGTGGCTTCGCGATTACCGGTTTCCAATCCGGCCATGGTAAATAAGCAATTACTGAACGCTTTAAAAGTGGTAAAAAAACAGCCGCTGTATTTGATGGTGCATTTTGAGCACCCGGCGGAAATCACTTCGGAAGCTGTTGAAGCGGTAAAAAAATTACAAAAAGTCGCGACCATGCTTTTGAATCAATCAATTTTTCTCAAAGGAGTAAATGACGATGTGGAAATTTTGTCTGAGCTATTTTCGCGTTTGGTGGAGATTGGCATTAAACCCTATTATCTTTATCGCTGTGATCCGGTGAAAGGCGCGGAAAGTTTTATTGTTCCTTTTAAACGCGAGGTGGAAATTTTTACTCAACTGCGCAAGCGCTTAAGCGGTTTGGCTGTGCCAACCTATGTGATTGACGCGCCCAATGGCGCCGGCAAGATTCCCGCGCCGTTGAATTTTTGGAATTTTGATCATGAGAATTATCAGGATTTCAATGGTAAGAAGTTGAGAGTGGTGGAGGGGGAATCTCATTTATAGAGGATTTTAGTCATCTCGTAGGTGTGGGCCTTGACAAAAACCCATGTTTTTGCTATAATAATTTATTAGATTGTTCTTTGAAAATAGGTTTATCCCTGCTTTCTTTTTGTCTTCGCATTGTCATCCCCGTGGAAACGGGGATCAAAAAATCGCAACGCACCATGATGGACAGAAAGAAGGCTGGGAAAAAATTCCAAGCCACGGTTGGTACGTCTTACGCTATTGCATTGGGCAGTAGTACGAGGTACGCCAACATTCCAAGGAGGTGCTTTCATGGGACAGAGTAACTTGTTGACCTGGGGTCGAAAACTGCACGACATTGGTCGTGTGGTGGTGGAATCCGTCTGGGAGGCCGGCGGGAACGACGATGATGCCGAGCGTGTTTTCGGAGAGTTTCTGCGTCGGCAGATCGGGCAACTCGTGATGGGTAAGCTCAAGTTCGCCATAAAGCCGTCCGAGATTCACGCCGCTGATATCATTCCCGTGGAGAACGGCAAGCCATGGGAGGTCGTGGAAGACGTGGAGCCATCTGCGTTCGACGTGGCCAAGCTCCGCCCCTGCTCGTTCCTCAAGGACGGCGAGTTGCCCATCGGCGGCGATGAGATGCGCAAGCGCGCTGTCAAGTACCCCTTTTCGTAGACATCTGTGGATAGGTGTTCTTTGTTATCTGGATGTGACTTTTAGGTAGAAGTTCTGGGGTGTCGTTTTGAGTCGGCTGTGTATTCTTTTGGTGTTGTAGTAGTGAATTTGGCGGTAAA